>RFKO01000193.1 GCA_003694235.1 Anaerolineae bacterium | reverse complement strand
TTGCGCACCGCGGCCACATAGCCGGAATACCCTTCGCCGAGAGGGTAACGCTCCTCGGTGGTCTCCAGGCGGCGATCCACGCCGGCCACGCCCACAAAACGATAGGGAATCAAATGCTGATTTTCCTCATCCCAAACGGTGATCTCGGCAAAATCGGTGGGGATGAGTTGCTCCACACTTTCCAGAATGGCGTACAGCGTGGCTTCCAGGTCGAGGCTGGCGGCCATAGACTGCCCCAGCGAGGTGAGCACCTGAATGGCCTGCGGCGTGGATTCGGACACCATCTCCCCCAGACGAGAAACCTGATGAGGACGCACCGAGACAAGCATCAAATCGCCGCTGCCATTGGGGAAAGTGAACGAAGTGCCTTCCAGCAGCCGTCCCTCCACCGAGAATTGAGCCACCCCCTCGGCAGCGCACAGGGAGACAAAAGCGTCACTGGGACGCGCCTTGCGCGCCAGGCGCTCAAAGGAAGGGCGTTCCTCCCACACACTGAACATCTGGCGGGCGGATTCGTTCATGTAGGCCACCCGCCCGCCGGGGCGCACGACAATCACCCCATCCTGATGCCGCGGCAGGTCGGTTTCCACCGCCAGCGGCGCGTGGACAGGCGAAATCCGCAGGCGCTTTGAAACCAGGCGCGCCACAATCGCCGTCAGGGCCAGCACCCCCACCCCGACGAGGAACATAGCCACGCCAAACGGCAAAGCGCCCAAACCTTGCATCGCTTAACCAGACGTGCGCCGCGCCTCGGCAGCCATCTCGGTTATCTCGCGAATATCGGCAAAGGGGTAATCCCCGGCAGAGACCACGCCGATACCCACGTCCATCAAAGGCACATGTTCCTCCGTCCCATCTGCCTTTGTGATGGCAATATAACCGCGCTCGCGGTCAATGAAGTTATAGTGCGTAAGAATCTCCTCGGAGAAGCGCTGCTTCACCTTTTCTTTGATCAGCGGGGCACACGCTTTTTTGGTGATGACGACAAAACTGTCCCCACCAGCATGGCCGATGAAATCCTCCGGCGAACCGCATTCGTCCACCACTTCATTGAGCAGCATCGCCATAAAGCGCAGCACATCATCGGCGGCGACAAAGCCATACTCCTCGCGGAAGGGTTCGTAATGATTGATGCGCAGGTCCATCAGCGCCCAATCGTCGCTGCGGATGATGCGGCGCAGGTGATCCTCCAGCAAACGGCCGGAGGGCAGGCCAGAGCGCGGGTCGGTCAGGCTCTCGCGTTCGGCGCGGGCGATGGCGTTCTGCACCCGCAGCTTGAGCTCTTCGATGTCGAAGGGCTTGGTGATGTAATCGTCCGCGCCCAACTCCAACCCCTGCAAACGATCGCTGCGCTCGTCCTTCTGGGTGAGGAAGATCACCGGGATATGACTGGTGCGCGTGCTGGTGCGCAGCCGCCGGCAGACCTCATAGCCGTCAATATCCGGCAGCATGATGTCGAGCACGATCAGATGCGGCAGATTCTGGCGTGTTTTTTCCAACGCCTCCGAGCCGCGCTGCGCCACCTGGACATCGTATCCCTGCCCGGAAAAGTAAATCCGCAGCATGTTGGAGATATCGAAGTCGTCCTCCACGATCAATAAACGGTGTTTGCTCATCAGGCCCTCCCAAACGGATTCATCCTCATGCCGGGGGGTAGTGGTGCGCCACCACCCGCCGAACTGCCTCGATTTGCGCCTCCGAAACCGGTTTTTCAAACGAGCGAAAACCGCCCAGGGTAAAACCATGCCGCCGGGCAATGGCGGAAATTTCATCCACACGCCAGCGCTCGATCTGCTTGCCCAGGGTGTAGTCCTCCAGCCGACCCTCCAGCGCCAGCGCCATGGTCTCGGCCATACAGGCGTAGGTCATCCCCGGCGGCAGACCGAAATCGAAATGGAAATCCACCGGCCCGGGCACCGACACCACGCCGCCGTCAATCACCAGCACATCCGGGCGCACGGCCGCCACCATCGCAGAGACATCGCGCGGCCGCGCCACATCGCAAACCACGCTGCCGGGCGCCAAATGCTCCGGACGGATGATGGCGCGCGCCGCGCTGGAGACGGTCAGCACCATGCGCGCCTGCGCCACATCGGTCACCTCGGTGCTGAGGGACAGGCGAGCCGCGCTGTGGGAGCGCAACGCCGAGGCCACGCGTTCCAGCTCCGAGCGCCGGGGTGCAATCAAAATGAGATGCTCCACCCGCTCGGCCAGCAGCGAAGCGCACACCCGCCCAATCGCCCCGCTGGCGCCCACCACCGCCGCGGGAACACGCTCAACCGGCAGCCCCACGGCGCGCGCCGCCTCCAGCAAGGCATCCACCGCCACCGCAATGGTATAGGCATCTCCGGTGGTGACCGGCACATCCAGCGCGCGGGCAATCGTCAGCCCGCCATCGCCCACCACCGAGGTAAAAGCGCCCAGACCAAGCAGTTGGGCTCCCAGCCGCTCGGCCAGCCTGCCGGTCTGGATGACCTTGTGGTATACAATTCTCTCCGGTAATTCTAACATACGCGCCGCCGTCAGGGGACAGGCAAGCAGCCAGCCTTCGACCTGTTCACCGGTTGCCTGCGAGGTCACGCCCTCGACTTTGGACAGATAAACGGCTGGGAAGAAAGTGGAGAAAAAATTAATCAGCGGAACCGGCAAAACCTTCCCCAGCAAAGGGAACTTGCGCTGCACGTCGCGCTTGGGGTCGAGCGGGTGAATGATAAAAGCAAATCGATTCACAACCTACCAGGTCTCAAAACCCACTTCACCCGGCCGCGGATACA
>RFKO01000192.1 GCA_003694235.1 Anaerolineae bacterium | reverse complement strand
CTCAGCCTCGGCGCAGCAGCACGGCGTACACCGCCAGAGCAATGCCGGCCAGTAGCAGCGCGCCACCGGCGATCCCCAGCAGCGGGGAGCGTCCTGTGCCCTCGGGCACCGGCGTCTCGGCGATCACTTTTGCGCTGGCCTGCGCCCCAAAATCCAGATACGCCGTATCGCCGGGGTTGAGATGCACCGTACTGGTCAGCGCGGTGGTTGGGTTGAAACCCTCCGGCAGCGCCGCGGTGACGGTATACTCCCCCTCTTCAATCTCCTCGGTACAGAAATGCTCCAGCCCGCTGAGCGTTTCGTGCTCCAGAGAAAAGCCGCCATCGGCGCGCGTGATGCTGATCACTCCCTGTGGGATGAACGGTTCTTCTTCCTGACGCATCGAATCCCCGTTGATGTCATTGTACAGGATGACGCACAACACCCCATAGCCCACTGCCACGGTTGGCGTCGGGCCGGAGGGCGTGGGCGTGAGCGTGGCTGCTGCCCCTCCCTGCGGGGTCGCTGCCGGGCCGCCAACCCCCAGGAAAATCTCATCGCCGGGTGTAATCACATCATCCGGGCCCAGATTGTTCATGGCGCGCAGCGTTTCCAGGTCGATGCCCGTCAAGGCGGCGATGCGCCACAGCGAATCTCCTGGCTGGACGATGTAAATGATGCGTCCATCAGGGCCGGGCGTGGGGGTGGCAAAATCGGCCGCCTGTGGGGGCGGCGCGGCCATCACCGGCCAGGCCAGTAACAGCATCACCAGAGGCAGCAGCAAGACCAGAGGAATGTTCTTTTGCATACAGAAAATTATATCAAAGCGTCAGCCGACGCTGCACATAGCCCAAAGAGACCATGGCCAGCAGGTTGAACGCCACCGCCACCGCCGCGCTCAGGGCGATCCCCTGGGCGTAGAGCGAGGGCGCAAGCACCGCTCCGACCGCGCGCCCCAGCGAAAGCCCGGCCACATTGAACGCCATCAGCGTGGCGCGCGCGCCCGGCATGATCTCGGTCATCATCGGGATGCTGCTAACCAGCAAAAACTCGAAGGTGAGAAAAAACAAAAACAGGCTGACCAGCGCGCCGGGCAGCGTCCTCCCCAGCAAAGGGAAAGCCAGCGCCGCAAGGGTGTTCCCCATCAGCCCAATCCGGATGGCGCGCGCCTTCCCCAGGCGATCGGCCGTCCCGCCCACCAGCACCTCGGCACTCAACTCGGCCGCCCCGATCACCGCGGCTGCCCCGCCCAACGCCAGGATGCTGAGATGATGGACATCCTCCATCCACACACCAAATATCAGGTTGATCACCTCATTGGCGATGGTCGCCGTCAGACCGGTGGCCAGACCGGCCAGCGCCGGCGGGTAGCGCAACACGCTCCACAGGTTTTGCCACATCCCCGGCCGGTCGGCGCGCTCGACAACCTCGCGCGGCACCAGCCAGAACAACGCTACGGCCGCCAGCAGACCCGCCAGCATCAGCCCCAAAAACGGCGTCATCCACGTCCCGCGCGCCATCAACATCCCCATCAGCGGCACGCCGACGAAAAAGCTCAGCGACCAGCCCAACTCGGTGGCCGAGAGCGCCAACCCGCGCTGCTCATACGGCACCCGGTCTCCCAGATAAGCCTGCATGGCCGGATCGAAGCCGTACTTGCCCAGCGTGGTGAGCAACAGCATGCCCATAAAAGCGGGGAAAGTGGGGCGCAGCCACACCAGCGCCGCCCCCAAGGTAAATAACCCCAACCCCACCAACATCCCGACCTTCCGCCCACGCCGATCGGCTACCACGGCCAGGAACGGCCCCAGCGCCCCAACAAGGGAACGATTGGCCAGCGCCAGCGCAATCACGTTGAGGTCCACTCCCAGCCCGGCAGCGAAAACGCTCAGGAAGGGGTAAATCATCCGATAAGCGGTGTTGAACACCGTGCGGATGAGAGCAAACAGAGCGATCTGCCAGCGCATTGGTGAAGTCATCCAGTAAGGCGCAATGCTTTTCGATACAGCGCAAAGAACGCCAGCAAATAAAGCGCCCCCGCGCCCAGCAACAATGCCTTCAGGGCGCTCTCCGACCAACCGGTAAAAGCCTGCAGGCGCAACAACACGTCCAGCAAGTCAACATTCGTCGGCCAGATTTGTCCTTCCAGCGGATACCTCAACGCCTGAACCACCTGCACGGGCACATCCAGCATCACGTAACCGCCAGCCAGTGCGGCCAGTGCGCGCCGCCCCGCACCTGTCGGGCACGCCCACAGCAACAGCCCCAGCCCGGCGAGCGCCATGGCCTGCGTGGCCAGCAGACCGCCCAGGCTGACCAGCACGCTCTCCCAGGGAGAGAACAGCGCATAGTCGGTGATGTTGCAGCCGATACAACGAATGTTCCCCGTGGCAGAAAAACGAATCAGGTAGAACGTCGCCTGTGCGTCGCCCAGAAGGCGCGCTACCAACGTGTGGCCGCCCTCGTGCACCAACAGAAACAGTATGAAAGCAGGCGGCGCCAGCAACGCCGCCAGCACAATCCGCCGCATGCGTCTCAAGCCTCACACCCCCTGATCGTCTCTTTCCACACGGTAGAACAGACGCGCCACCTGCCAGGCAGCAATCAACGACAAAAATGTGAGCAACGCAAAGTAGGATTGAATGTGCACCGCGTTGGACTGCAACATCGGTGCGGGTGGATGCATCACCTTCTCCGTGGTTTGCAGTGTGATCAGTAAGGCGGCGATGAAGGCTACATTGACCACCGATGCCCAGAGAGGGTTTTCCAACAAGGTGACGCCGATTTGCGCCAGCGCGCCAGCGATGGCGAAGATCAACGCCACGCGCCAGCGCGGCTCGGCCAGAAACAGACCGTTCCAGTTCGCCTGCATCGCCCACAGCGAGATCGGCAGGTAGGTGATCCAGAACAGCAAACCAGTGCGGCCGAGTGCCCGCGAGCGACGATGCCACAGTTCGGCGCGCCGCGCCAGCCCAATCAAGCCGGCCACGCCAGCGGCGATGAATGCAGCCAGCGCCGCCCATACCCATGCGCCGTGCAGATACACCACACGCGCGTTGACCCCCAATGTGGCCTCCGGCGGGCTGATGGCGGTGAAGGCGGCGAGGGCGAGCAGGGCAGCGACGAGAAGGAAGGTGGGAGATGTGAGTTTCATGGG
>RFKO01000191.1 GCA_003694235.1 Anaerolineae bacterium | reverse complement strand
GCCGTCAAAGCCAGACAACAACAACACAATAAGACCAGCACAACAGCCACAATAATCCAGATGGATTTGTTATTCTTCTCCTGAGCCGCCTCCACGGGCTCCAGCGGTTCATTGACAGGGGGAGTGTTGATCGCGTCGGACATTTTCTTCTCCTTCAGCACATTTTATACCTGTGAACGATTGGCGCGCCGCCATAACCACCAAATCAGGGTAGTGAGCATCAGAATCACCAAAGCGGCGATCAGCACCGGGATGACCACGGCCAGGATGGATAGCGCCGTCGAGATCACATCCTCCAGAATGCTGACAGGGGTGTTGGCCGCCCCACCCGTCGTGGCGGTGATCATCGGGCGCACCGCGGCCGCCTTGGCCGTGTGCACCGTCCCTGCAACCAGCAGGCCGGCAGCCATCGCCAGAACCGGCGACATATCCACCAGACTGGTGCTGGCAGCGAACACGATCGCTCCCGCGACCGGCCGCACGAAGGTTTGAATGGCGTCGTTGATGTGATTTACCGCCGGTATTTTGTCGGCGAAGAATTCCACCAGCGAGAGCACCACAAGCACTCCGATCACCCAGGGGTTGCTCAGCGTATCCCAGGGCGAGCGCAGTTCCACCCAATCGGTGAAGCGCGCCATCAACGCCACCACCAACAGGGGAATATAAGCGTTCAACCCCGCGCTGGCCGAAAGCCCAAAGGCAGTAAATATGTCCATCTCCGCTCACCTCACAAATGGAAACCATCCCATGTGCCGGTCAACCAGTAACGCACTACATCCAACGCAGCGACCTGCAGCAAACCCAGCGTGAAACCGGCGGCCAGTGGCAGGCTCATCTGCCCCAGCCGCTCAAAGCAATTCTCCCGCCGCGTCAGCGTCAGCCACACCATTGTATAAGCCATTGTCAGAATAAGCAAGACCGAGGCGGCGCTCAAAAGGGAAAGCGGATACAGTATCAACGGATTTTCCAGCAACACCAGCGCATCCAACCCCAAGCCCAGGAGCAGAACCAGCGCCAGCGGCCGCCAACCCGAGAAAACCGCTTTCTCATCCCAACGGCGCCACACCGTGCGGTGAAATGCCGGCAAAAAACCAGCGCTCAGAGCGATGCCGGTGCCCGTTCCGGTCAGCAGGCGCAATGTGTTATTGGGCATGTAGAGATACCAGCGTTCCATGGCCGGGAGCAGGTGTAGAAAAGAGTTCAGGCCATCCACCGCATACACCCCCACCAGCGCCAACAAGACCACGGTCACTTTGCGCGCCGGCCAGTTGCCATAACGCCTGCCCACCAGCAGTTGAAAAACCGTCCCCAAAAGAAAGCCAAGGTATTGACCACTGCAACGGGCGCACAGCGAAACCGGTCGCCCGGCAATCTGGAACGAGCGGGCCGCGATGCGATGGCAGACGGCGTATCCCACCGCATCGGCTTTGCCCAGCAAGCCGGGGGGCGTGTTCAACCACCAGAGCAACAGCACGCCGCCCAGCAACAAATAAACCATCCACGAAACCGGGCGCGGGGCAGACATAGGCCAATTATAGCATCTTTAGCAATTGGGAAGGGCACGGGGGCTTTGGCAAGTGTGCACAAGTGCGGTATGATACTCCCCATCATGAAGCAGCACAGGTTCCTCCTCCTTGCAACCGGCCTCATCCTGAGCAGTCTGGCATGCTCGTTGGGGTCACTGTTCGGCTTGCCAGAATCCCAGCCTGTTACCATCTCGCAGGCCGCCGAGGTAACACAGCCAGCCCCTCTGTCGCCGGCGACCGGCACGCCTGCTCCACTTGCCACGCCCTGGCCCTCCCGCACCCCCGACACGGCCGCTGACCCGCTCTCGTCTTTCACCCGCATTGATCCGCGCAGCATCCCGGATAACATCAATCCGCTCACCGGACTGCCGGTACCCAATCCCTCGCTGCTGGAACGGCGCCCGATCGTGGCCAAAATCCCAAATTACCCCCACACCGTACGCCCGCAGGCCGGTATCTCCCTGGCCGATCAGATTTATGAATACTATCTGGAATGGGGGTTGACGCGCTTTCTGGCCATCTTCTACGGCAACGACGTCGCCCGTTTTGGGCCGATCCGCTCAGGACGCATTTTTGACGAGAAGATCGTGCGCATGTACAACGCCATCTTCGTGTTCAACGGCGCCGATCCGCGCACTTTTCGATACTACAAGGAGGTTGAGCTTTCTCCGGTGTACTTCGTGCTGGACAATCGTTGTCCACCGCTGTGTCGGGACGAGAACATCCCCTACTACAACAACCTGTTCGGCGACACGCGCGCCGTGCATGCCTATTTCACCGCGCACGGCGGCGACGACAGCCGCCAGGAACTGGCCAGTTACTTCTTCTCTTCGCTGAGTGGTCAGGTCGGCGAAGCGGCCGAAATCATTCACGTCAACTATTCCTACGCCAATTACGCCTACTGGGCGTACCATCCACCCGATGGGCGCTACCTGCGTTACCAGGGTTCGGTGGACAACCTGAGCGGCGAGAACGCGCAATACGAACTGCATACTGACGCCTTCACCGGGCAGCCCCTGGCCGCCGATAACGTGGTGGTGTTACTCGTGCCACACCGCTTCTACCTCAAATCTTCCGACACCGAAATTTTTCAAATTGACCTGGTGGGCAGCGGCGACGCCTACATTTTCCGCGATGGGCAGGGCTTTCACGCCCGCTGGTATCGCTTCGCCGAGGACAAACCCTTCGCCCTGTTCGATGAAAACGGTCGCCTGTTTCCTCTGAAACCAGGCACCACCTTCTTCCAGGTCATCAACGACATCTCCGAGGTCAACCAGAAGGAAGAGGGGACGTGGGAATTCAACTTTGTGCGCCCTCCCACCCCGGATGAGTACATCTACCCGGAGAATGAGCGCTGACACACGAGGCATGAAACGCAAACCATTCAATCCCACCAACAGCGTCCTCGCCCTGATCGCTGTGACGCTAAGCGCCGTGGCCTGGCAGCAGGGCGGTATGGCGATATTGAGCGCCGCGCTGCGGAAAGGCGGCGGGTTGATACTCCGTGTCTTCCCCCTGCTGGTGGCGGCCTTCCTGACCGCCGGCCTGATTCAAGTGCTGATCGATCGCGAGACGGTCGAGCGCTTTCTGGGAAGCGGTTCGGGCTGGCGCGGGCTGTTGCTGGCCTGCCTGGGCGGCGCGCTGATCCCCGGCGGGCCGTATGTGTACTACCCGATCGCCGGCGCGCTGCTGGCCCGCGGGGCCGGGCTGGGCGTGCTGGTCGCCTTCGTGACCGCCAAAAACCTGTGGTCACTCTCGCGCCTGCCTGTGGAGTTCGCCCTGCTGGGCCCGCAATTGACCGTGGTACGCTTCCTGGCCACGCTCCTTGCCCCCCCTGGGCTGGGCTACCTGGCAGACAGGCTGTTTGGCCATTCGGTTGACCGCATCCGCGCCGCGGTGGCGAGCGGCGAAACGGATATGGGCAGTTGAACTTCCGGAGAGGACAAATCCATGACCACGGCCACGCTCACTCTGTGGATCATCTCCCTCGCCCTGATGATTGTCGCCTGGAGGCGGCGTGACGGCAGCCTGACCCGCGGCGCGCAGGCCGCCCTCGCCACGGGAAAGCGCAACGCCGTATTGCTGCTGATCGCTTTCCTGATCGTCGGTCTCGTCGAAGTGCTCGCCCCCACAGAACTGGTGCGCTCCTGGATCGGGCCCGGCTCCGGCTGGCGCGGCCTGTTGCTGGCCGAGGGCATCGGCATGGTGCTGCCCGGCGGGCCGTATGTGGTCTTCCCGCTGATTGCCGCGCTGTACGCCGCCGGCGCGGGCATCGGGCCGGCGGTGGCGATGATCACCAGTTGGGCAACCCAGGCGCTGCTGACCATCAGCTTTGAACTGCCCTTCATGGGCTGGCGCTTCACCGCCATCCGTTGGGGGCTGGGGCTGGGCGTCCCCCTGCTGGCTGGCGCGCTGGCGCAGGTT
>RFKO01000190.1 GCA_003694235.1 Anaerolineae bacterium | reverse complement strand
CCGACCAACCCGACCAATTCGACTAATCCGACCAACTCGACCAATGCAACTAATGAACCAATGCAACTAAATGGTATACTTCCCCCCGCTTATGAACCGGGAAAGAATCCGCAATTTCAGCATTATCGCGCACATTGATCATGGCAAATCTACGCTGGCCGACCGTTTGCTGCAGGCCACCGGCACGATCTCCGAGCGTGAGATGACCGAGCAGGTGCTCGATTCCATGGACCTGGAGCGCGAGAAAGGCGTCACCATTAAGGCCTCGGCGGTGCGCATGCAGTACACTCACAATGATGGGCAGGTGTACGAACTCAATCTGATCGACACCCCCGGCCATGTGGATTTCGGCTACGAGGTCAGCCGGGCGATGTATGCCTGCGAGGGGGCGCTGCTGGTGGTGGACGCTTCTCAGGGGATCGAGGCGCAGACGCTTGCCAATCTCTACATGGCGCTGGAGGCCGACCTGGAGATCATCCCCGTGATCAACAAGATCGACCTGCCCGCGGCGCGCCCGGATGAAGTGGCCGCCGAGATCAGCGACCTGCTGGGCACGCCGCCGGAGGAGATCCTGCGCATCTCGGCCAAATCAGGAGAGAACATCGCCGCGGTGTTGCAGGCGGTCGTCGAGCGCATCCCTCCGCCCCAGGGCGATCCTGACGCCCCCCTGCGGGCGCTGATTTTCGATTCGCACTACGATGCCTACAAAGGCGTGGTGGCTTACGTGCGAGTGTTCGATGGCGCCATCGCTCCGAATGATATGCTGCAACTGATGGCCACCCAGGCGCGCCTGCAACCGGTGGAAATCGGCATCTTCGCGCCGGAGATGAGGCCCACCGATCGTCTGATCACCGGGGAGGTGGGGTACATCGCCACCGGCCTGAAGAGCGTGGGTGAGTGCCGCGTGGGAGATACCATCACGCTGGCCTCTCGCCCCGCACCACAGCCGCTGCCGGGCTACCGCCATCCCAAGCCGATGGTCTTTGCCGGTGTGTACCCGGTGGATGGCGAGGATTACGAAGACCTGCGCGATGCGCTGGCCAAATTGCAACTCAATGATGCCTCGCTGGTTTACGAACCGGAGACCTCGCAGGCGCTCAACTTTGGCTTTCGCTGCGGCTTCCTGGGTCTGTTTCACATGGAGATCATCCAGGAGCGTCTGGAGCGAGAGTACGGCCTGGATATCATCACCACGGCGCCCTCGGTGGAATACGAGGTGCTGTTGCGCAATGGTGAGGTGGTGCGCATCGATTCGCCCGCTCAACTGCCCGATCCCGCCGAGATCGAGGAAATTCGCGAGCCGTGGATGAAGATTCAGATTTTCACCCCCACCGAGTATTACGGCGTGGTGATGGAGCTGGTCACCGGGCGGCGCGGCGTGTTCATCGGTCAGGAATACCCCACACCAAACCGCGTGCAGCTGGATTTCGAGATGCCGCTCTCCGAGTTGATAGTGGACTTTTTCGATGCTCTCAAGTCGCGCACGCGCGGTTATGCCTCCCTGGACTATCAATTCGCCGAATACCGTCCCGATGATCTGGTTCGGCTGGACATTCTGGTCAACAAGGAACCGGTGGACGCGCTGGCGACGATTGTCCATCGGGATGATGCCTATCGCAAAGGGCAGGCGCTGGTTTCCAAGCTCAAGGAGTTGATTCCCCGCCAGTTGTTCGCCGTGCCCATCCAGGCCTCGGTGGGCAGCCGGGTGATCTCGCGCGCCAACATCAAGGCGCTGCGCAAGGACGTGCTGGCCAAGTGCTACGGCGGCGATGTGACGCGCAAGCGCAAATTGCTCGAAAAGCAGAAGAAAGGCAAGAAGCGTATGAAGGCAATCGGCAATGTGGAGATTCCCCAGGAGGCTTTCCTGGCCGTGTTGAGGCTGCGCGATGAGTGAAGCCACGGCGACCAGAGGGCGCGTCTGGGCGCGTATGCTCCCCGGTCTGTTGATCAGCGGGGTGGTGCTGGCGGTGCTCTTTCGCCTGTTCGACTGGCGGGATGTGGTGACCGCTTTGCGGCAGGGAGACCCCCGTTTTCTGCTGGCGGCCTTGCCTTTTTACCTGCTCTCCTATCTGATGCGTGCGCTCGCCTGGCGCACGATTTTGCGCGAAGCTGTGCCTTTGTGGGATGTCTTTTTGACCATGCACAGCGGTTATCTGCTCAACAACGTGCTGCCCTTCCGTCTGGGCGAAGTAGGGCGCGCCTATCTTTTGGGGCGTCGCCTCGGGTTTTGGCGCGTTTTCCCGACCATTCTGATCGAGCGCGCCTTCGACATGATTCTGGCGGCTTCCTTGCTTTTGGGGACGCTGCCTTTTGTGCTGGTGGACTCGGATGCCGGCGGGACGGCTGTGGTGGTCGGGGCGGTGGTGCTCCTCGGTCTGCTGGCCTTCTACCTGCTGGCGCGCTATCGTGAGTGGGCGCTTTCTACCTTTGAGCGGTTGGGGGCGCGCTGGCCGGTGGTTTTGCGGGTCGGGCGCGAGCGACTGGCTGCTTTTATCACCGGTCTGGGCGCTTTGACCTCCCCTACCCGTTTTCTGTGCGTGCTGTTCTGGATGTTGTTTAGCTGGATGATGGCGGTGATGGTGCAGTGGATGGTGCTGCGCGCGTTCTATCCGGCTGCCGTCCCCTTGCACGCCGCCTTTGCGCTGGCGGTCTCTGCCCTGGGGGTGGCCGTGCCTTCCTCGCCGGGGTACATCGGCGTGTTCGAGGCGGCAGTGGTTGGGGCGCTGGCGGCTTTCGACATCCCCTTTGCCACCGCTTTTGCCGATGCGGTGATGTTGCACTTGTTTTATGTAGCCGTCACCGGTTCATTTGGGTTGTATGGTCTGGCGCGCAGCGGCGTGCGCCTGGGCGAGATTTTCGAGCGTCTGCAGCAGATGCGCGGTAAGGAGTGATGCGTTCCGCTCACCTCTCCGATCTGCCGGCCTTGAGGGGTTTCGCGGCAAGTTCACCACAAAGCCACAGAGGCTCTTCGTCTTCGCTCAGGGCAGGCACCGAGATTCTCTGTGTACCATAGCGAAAAAGCTCTGTGAACTCTGTGCCTCCGTGGTTTGATCCCTCACAACCGCGCAAGCATTGGGATTAGCAGTTATTATGGAAGGATAGTATGTCGCAGCATTATCTGATCACCGGCGGTGCCGGTTTCATTGGCTCTAATTATGTTCACCGTTTGCTGGCGCGCGGCGAGCGGGTGACGGTTTTCGACAACCTCTCGCGCGCCGGCGCAGCCATCAACTTGAAGTGGTTGCGCGAGACCCATGGGCGGGATTCCTTCCGCCTGATCGCCGCGGATGTGCGCGACGCCGCGGCGGT
>RFKO01000189.1 GCA_003694235.1 Anaerolineae bacterium | reverse complement strand
TCGTGCCGGGCCGGAATGCTTGTGCCAATCACCTCTGGGATCGTAGATGCCTGGAAGGTCAGCGTGTCCTCATCTTCATCAAGCAAAGCCAGTGAGACTACCTGGACGTTCAGCGCCTGCTGGATGTTTTCCATGATTCTCTGCAGCACGTCCTCCAGCCGGAGAGAGGATGTGATCGCGGCGGCGCTTTCCGCCAGAGCGGTCATCACCCGGGTTTGCCGCTGACTGCTTTCATACAGGCGGGCGTTGAGCACAGCGATGGCGGCCTGATCGGCAATGGCCTGCATTAACTCCAGATGTTCCTGGGTGAAAAACAACGGCACCGGATGGGAGAGCGTGAGCACCCCCACCAGTTCCCCGCGGGCGATGAGCGGTACACTGAGCGCGGATTTGGCTTTTTCCTCGGTGCGGGAGTTGTGACGGCGTGAGAGCCAGCGTTCATCGCGTTGCGTGTTGAGAATGAGCGCTGGCTCGGCGTGTTCGAGCACCCAGCCCGCCAGTCCGTCTTGAATCAAGTTTTGAATCCGCTGTGTATCGTAGTCCAGGGGGTGATCCTCGTAAATGATGGCTGCTTCCATGGGAGTGCCGTTTTCCCCCAATACAATCACGCTGCCACTCACTGCGCCAATTTGTTGCATGGAGAGCGCCAGCACGCGCCGTAATACCGTGGTTAGATCAAGCGAAGTGGCCAGCTCCCGGCTGATATTATATAGAAGCGTGAGAGATGCTTGTGAGACGCCAGTCTGAGTGTTCACGGTGGAGATGTTCACTTTGCTGTGTGGTCTTGCCCCCAAGTATAGCACAGGCGGGAGAAGCCGCGGAATAACGCGGCAGGATGTGTGTGCACCCAGGTAATCGGGTCAAAAGAAGCAGGGGCTTGACGGTTCCGTTCCTGTTACTTTATTCTGGAATTCGTCGAAAAATCTTGAATTTTCTTGAAGCGCATCTTTAAATTTTCTCTGCGCACTCTGCGTTCTCCGCGGTGAATTCGTTTTTGCGGTGGACTCACGGTTTGTTGGAGGTTTTCTAAGGCAGTTGTAACAACAGAGCCTCCAGCGCCAAGCGGGGATTGACGTTTTTTTCCAGCATCAGGAGGGTGTGTTGAATGTTACGGGTGATGCGCGCGGCCTGGGGGGCAGAGACGCGTTTTGCCAGCTGTTGCAGGGCGTCGCTCTCATCCAGGTTGATCACCTGCTCGCCGGCGTTGCTGCTTACCAGCAGCACATCGCGCCAGAAAGACAACCAGTGCAAAAGCGCCTCGCGCGTTTCAGATTTGTTGGCGGCGAGTTGTTCGGCGAGGCGGAAGCGTGTCACGCGGTCTTGCTGAAGTATCTCTTTGAGTGCGGCAAGGTGATGTGTGCGTTGCTCCAACGCCTGCCGCTGGCGGTGCAGGTGGAGGGCGAGACCGGGGCAGCCGTTGCTCAGGTGCGCCAGCAGATTGGCTTCGTCCGCCGGTATGGTGGCATGGGTTTGCAGGCCCTCCGCCACGACCGTGTAAGGCAGGGGACGCAGGCGGATGAGCTCGCAGCGGGAGCGGATGGTTGGGAGCAGCACCTCGGAGTCCAGGGCGGTGAGGAAGAGGATAACGCGCGAGGGCGGTTCTTCCAGTGTTTTGAGCAGCGCGTTGGCAGCGCTCTCGTTTGCCGATTCAAAGTTGAGGAGCAGGGCGATTTTGTAGCGCGCTTCGTAGGGCAACAGGGCCAGCTTTTGTTGCAGAGAGCGAATTTGCTCCACTTTGAGGGTCTCTTCCTCAGCCTGGACGACCAGCAGGTCAGGGTGTTGCTGGCGCTCGATGCGCCGGCAGGTATTGCAGCTGGCGCAGGGAATCCCCGCTTCGATGGGTTGAGGGCAGTTCAACGCCTGGGCGGCGCGCAGCGCCAGGGTGCGGCGGCCGACTCCGCGCGGGCCGGTGATCAGGTAGGCGTGCCGTATTCTTCCCCTGCTGATGTGCCCGCGCAGCACTTGCACAGCCCAGTGGTGGCCGATCATGTCCCAGTTTTCTCTCCTGGCCATGTGCTGATTGTAGCCCATACGCCTCCAAAAGGCAACCGGAGATCGCCTTTGCTTGTCAAACGGTTGGCGTGACGATACAATCCCCTGCATGGATTATCTGGAAAGCCTGAATCCTCAGCAACAACAGGCCGTGGTGGCCGGTACAGGGCCGGTGCTGGTGCTGGCCGGCCCGGGATCGGGCAAGACGCGTGTGCTCACTCACCGCATCGCTTATCTGGTGGGTGGTTTGGGGGTGCATCCTTATCACATCGTTGCTGTGACGTTCACCAACAAAGCTGCCCGCGAGATGGAAGCCCGCTTGCAAAATCTGCTGGGCGAGCAGCAACGCGGCCTGACGGTGGGGACTTTTCACGCCGTGTGCGGCCGTATTCTGCGTCGCGAGGCTGAACATCTGCCGTTCGATAGCAATTACGTGATTTTCGATGCCGATGATCAGCTGCGCATTGTCAAACAGGTGCTGCAGGAACTCGACCTGGATGAGAAGCGCTACCGTCCGCAGAGTGTGCATGCCTCGATTTCGCGCGCCAAGAATGATCTGATCTTTGTGGACGATTTTCCGGTTCAAACGTATAGAGACGAGGTCGTCAAGCGGGTATACACGCGCTATCAGCAAATTCTGCTTGCCAGCAATGCCCTCGATTTCGACGATATGCTGCTGTGGACGGTGTTGCTGATGGAGGATCAGCCGGCAGTGCGAGAGCGATATGCGCGCCGCTTCGAGCATTTGCTGGTGGATGAGTTCCAAGATACCAATGTAGCTCAGTATGCCTTGTTGCGACATCTGTCATCCTTTCATCGCAACATTTTTGTGGTAGGCGATGTGGATCAATCCATTTACCGCTGGCGGGGCGCTGATTACCGTAACGTGCTTCGGTTCGAGCAGGATTTCCCCGACGCACAGGTCATCCTGCTGGAGCAGAATTACCGCTCCACACAGAATATCCTGGATACGGCCATGGCGGTGATCGACCGCAATCCGCATCGGACACCCAAAAAGCTGTTTACCCGTCGGGGGCGCGGGCAAAAGATTGTGGTGCGCGAGTTGTACGATGACCGCGAGATGGCTTCTTACGTGGTACACCGAATCGCCGAAGATGTGGCTACCGGTGCGGCGCAGCCGGGGGATTTCGCCGTCATGTACCGCACCAATGCACAATCCCGCCTTTTGGAAGAAGCGTTTCTGGCCGCCGGTTTGCCGTATAAACTGGTCGGCGCACAACGATTCTACGGACGCCGTGAAATCCGCGATTTGATCGCCTATCTGCGCCTGGTGCACAACCCGCGGGATGAGGTCAGCCTGACGCGGGTGATCAATGTGCCGCGGCGCGGCATTGGGAACAAAACCCTGCTGACCTTGCAGGAGCTGGCGCGCTCGCTGGGTGTGAGCCCTGGCGGTTTATTGCTGCGCTGGGGAGGCGGTGAGACGCCGCCGATCGGCGAGGCGCTTTCGGCACGCGCCGCGGCTTCCCTGCTGTCGTTTGGCGAAATGCTTGCCGCCTGGCACCAGGCGAAGGACGCACTTCCTCCGTTGGAATTGATGGATCGTATTCTTGCCGACACGCGCTATCGGGAATACCTGGACGACGGCACGGAGGAGGGACAGGAACGGTGGGACAACGTGATGGAGTTGCGCCGCCTGGCAGGGGAATATCATGACCGCGGGCTGGTGGATTTTCTGGAAGATGTGGCCCTGATTTCGGATCAGGATACGTATGACGAGGATGCCAACGTGCCCACCCTGCTTACGCTGCATGCTGCTAAGGGCCTGGAATTTCCGGTTGTTTTCATCGTGGGGTTGAATGATGGCACGTTGCCGCATTTCCGCTCTTTCGATGATGAAGAGGCCATGCAGGAGGAGCGGCGTCTGTTGTATGTTGGGATTACGCGAGCCAAAGATCGCCTGTATCTGTTGTATGCTTTGAACAAGAGCACCTACGGTTACCCGGAGCCGGCCGAACCCTCTCGTTATCTGGATGATATACCGCCGGAGTTGGTGGAAGGCGCGCGGTCGACTGTCACCAGAAAACAGGATCTCTCTCCCCGGCGGACTGCGCCGGTGCGCCTGGAAGCGCAGTTTCGACCGGGGATGCGCGTCCGCCACCCGCATTGGGGTGAGGGCATGGTGCTCAACAGCACGGTGGATGCCGATGACGAGGTGGTGGATGTCTTCTTTGAGGATGTCGGTCTCAAGCGGCTGGTGGCTTCGCTGGCGCGGTTGACCGTTCTGCGGTGAGTTGGGGTAAAATCGCGTTATGTCTCCCCCGATCCTGGACGCCAATTCCTGCGAGTTGCTCAGCCTCAGCCCTGAGCAGACCCGGCGGGTGGGTATGCGCCTGGGAGCGATGTTGCAGAGCGGCGATTTGCTGGCGCTCAACGGCGATCTTGGCGCCGGCAAAACCACGTTGGTGCAGGGGATTGCAGCGGGGTGGGGATCGCCGGATGCGGTTTCCAGCCCGACGTTCGTGCTGGTGAATGTATATCGCCGACCGGATGGCGGGCGTCTGCATCATCTGGACGCCTACCGGCTGAGCGGCGCAGAAGAGGCCTGGGATCTCGATCTGGATACCATGCTGATGGACGGGCCGCTGGTGGTTGAATGGGCTGAACGTATCGCGGCAGCTCTGCCGGCGGAGCGTTTAAGCGTGCATCTCTCCTGGCTGGATGAAACGCGCCGTCGTTTGTTGGTCTCGGCGCACGGTGAGCGGTATCGCCGTTTACTGGGACAGTTCAGGCAGCAGGTTTTTGGAGCGTGATGTGATTCTGGCAGTGGATACTTCCACCCGCAGTGTGGGCATCGCCCTGTACGACGGTGTGCAGGTGGTGGCCGAATCCCTGTGGCGGAGCAGCAGCTATCACACGGTTGAGCTGGCGCCCGCGGTGGAAGCGTTGATGCGCCGGGCCGATGTTTCGGTGGATGGCTTGCGTGCCGTCGCGGTGGCGATTGGGCCGGGTTCGTTTACCGCCCTGCGTATCGGGCTGGCGTTTGCCAAAGGGCTGGCTTTGAGCCGAGGGCTCGCGCTCGTTGGTATTCCCACGCTGGATGTGGTCGCTGCTACTCAGCCATTGGATGCATCTTCTTTGCTGGCTGTCCTGGAGGCCGGACGCCGTCGCCTGGCCGTGGAACGCTATCGCCCTGGCGCTGAGCGCTGGGAGCGCGCCGGCGAACTCATCTCCTGCACACTGGATGAGCTGGTCTCCCGGATTGAAGGCCCGACCCGTGTGTGTGGAGAACTGGATGCCCGCGCGCGCCAGGTGTTGGGGGAACACTCCCGCGTCGTGCTGGCCACACCGGCGGAGAGCACGCGTCGCCCCGGCGTGTTGGCTGAGCTGGGGTGGGGGCGGTTGCAGAGCGGAGCAGCGGATGACCCGGTTGCGCTGGCACCGCTCTACCTGCATCATGGCGATCCGATACCCGGAGGGTAAAGCCATTTGTAAGGAGTGAGGTGACGATGAACGCGGAACAAATTCTGAAAGAAATCAGCGAACAGGTCCAGGTATGCACGCGCTGTGCTTTGCATTATTCTCGCAAGAAAGGTGTGCCTGGCGAAGGGCCGGCCGATGCTGAGATTATGTTCATCGGCGAGGGGCCAGGCTTCCATGAAAACGAACAGGGAAGGCCGTTCGTCGGCGCGGCGGGCAAATTCCTGGATGAGCTGCTGAATCAGATTGGGTTGAAGCGCGAGCAGGTGTTTATCGGGAACGTGGTAAAATGCCGCCCGCCCGGAAATCGGGACCCGAAACCGGAGGAATTGGATGCCTGCGACGAGTTTCTCGAGCGGCAGATTCAGGCGATCAATCCCAAAGTGATCGTCACTCTGGGGCGTTTCTCGATGGCGAAGTTCCTGCCCAATGCCAAAATCAGTGATGTGCATGGGCGGGCGATGCGTGTGCGCGGACGTCTGATTGTGCC
>RFKO01000188.1 GCA_003694235.1 Anaerolineae bacterium | reverse complement strand
GCGTCGCGGAACTCGCCGTCCACCACGTCCTCGTCGCCGGAGCTGCTCTGGCCGCCCGGAGGCGGGGATTGCGGGCCGCCGCCTTCCGCTCCGGGCATCGGGCCAACACCCGGCTGACCCTGGTATGCCGCGGCGCCGACCTGCGACAACACCTGACCGAGTTCGTCGGCCACGCGGTTGAGTGTGTCCGCGTCTGCGCTTTCGTCTTCCAGCGCCTTGCGCACTGCGGCGATCTTGTCTTCGACCTGGCTCTTCAGGTCGGCGGGCACTTTGTCGCCCAGGTCTTTGAGCGTCTTTTCGGCAGTGTAGGCCATGTTGTCGGCCTTGTTGCGCGCCTCTGCCCGCTCTTTGCGCCGGCGGTCCTCTTCGGCGTGCGCTTCGGCCTCTTTGCGCATGCGCTCGACCTCTTCCTCGGTCAGGCCGGAGGAGGCGGTGATGGTGATGTGCTGACTGCGGCCGGTGGCCTTATCCTGCGCGGTCACCTTGAGGATGCCGTTGGCATCGATATCGAAGGTGACTTCGATTTGCGGCACACCGCGCGGCGCGGGCGGGATGCCATCCAGGATGAAGCGCCCGAGCGACTTGTTGTCGGCGGCCATCGGGCGTTCGCCCTGCACCACGTGGATTTCCAC
Organism: Anaerolineae bacterium; assembly: GCA_003694235.1. Taxonomy (GTDB): domain Bacteria; phylum Chloroflexota; class Anaerolineae; order Anaerolineales; family UBA11858; genus J130. The sequence goes on along the minus strand of RFKO01000188.1, from coordinate 5,941 downwards.
CTGTGACTGATTGTCGGTGGCGGTGGAGAAAATCTGGCTCTTGCGGGCCGGGATGGTGGTGTTGCGTTCGATCAGCGGGGTGGCCACGCCGCCCAGCGTCTCCACCGAAAGCGTCAGCGGGGTGACATCCAGCAGCAGGATGTCTTTGACATCGCCGGCCAGCACGCCCGCCTGGATGGCCGCGCCGACGGCGACCACCTCGTCGGGATTGACGCCCTTGTGCGGTTCTTTGCCGAAGAATTTCTTGACTGCTTCCTGCACCGCCGGCATGCGGGTCATGCCGCCCACCAGCACCACCTCGTCAATGTCGGATGGCTTCAGACCGGCGTCTTTGAGCGCCTGCTTGACCGGCTCGATGGTGCGCTCGATCAGGTCGGCGGTCAGTTGCTCCAGCTTGGCACGGGTCAATGTCATCACCAGGTGTTTGGGGCCGCTGGCATCGGCGGTGATGTAGGGCAGGTTGATCTCAGTCTGTTGCAGTGAAGAGAGTTCGATCTTGGCCTTCTCGGCGGCCTCTTTCAGGCGTTGCAGGGCGTTGCGATCCTGGCGCAGGTCGATCCCGTGTTCTTTCTGGAATTCATCGGCCAGGTAATGGATGATGCGCTGATCGAAGTCATCGCCGCCCAGGAAGGTATCGCCGCTGGTGGACTTGACCTCGAACACGCCCTCGCCGACCTCCAGGATGGAGATATCGAACGTGCCGCCGCCCAGGTCGTACACCGCGATGGTCTCGTTGGTTTTCTTGTCCAGGCCGTAAGCCAGTGAAGAGGCAGTCGGCTCGTTGATGATGCGCAACACTTCCAGACCGGCGATCTTGCCGGCGTCTTTGGTGGCGTTGCGCTGGGCATCGTTGAAGTAGGCCGGCACGGTGATGACTGCCTGCGTGACCGGCTCGCCGAGGTACGCCTCGGCATCCGCTTTGATCTTGGCCAGAATCATGGCCGAGATTTCCGGCGGGGAGTATTCCTTGCCGTCCAAAACCACCCGAACGTCGCCGTTCGGCGCTTTGGTCACTTTGTAGGGCACGATTTTCTTGGCGCGCTCGACTTCGGGGTCATCGTATTTGCGCCCCATGAAACGCTTGATCGAGAAAATCGTGTTCTCCGGATTGACAACCGCCTGGTTGCGCGCCGGGCGGCCGACGATGCGTTCGTGGTTTTTGTTCACAGCCACCACCGAAGGCACCAGACGTTCTCCTTCGGCGGAAGGGATGACGACGGGTTCGCCGCCCTCTACAACCGCGGCAACCGAGTTGGTCGTTCCCAGATCGATACCGATGATTTTTGCCATAATTCGTCTTCCTCCAAAAAGTTCTCGTGTTTATTCAGCGATCACCACGCGTGCGGGTCGAAGCACCTGGTCGCCGATCAGGTAACCCTGTTGCACGACCTCGACAATCTGATCGCTTTCATGTTGATCGCTTTGAATACGTGTTACGGCCTCGTGCAGATTGGGGTCGAACATCTGCCCCTCGGCCTGCATGGGCGTGACACCCTGCGCCTCGAGGATGGAGAGCATCTTGCGGTAGATCAGTTCGATGCCCTCGGCCCAGGAGGCGCCTTCGCCCTGCTGGGGACGGTTTTTGAGCGCCAGCTCCAGGTCGTCCACCACGGGGAGATAGCGTTTGAGGATCTCCCCGGCCAGGTTTTGTTGCATCTGCTCGCGCTCGCGCTCGATGCGCTTTTTGTAGTTGGCGAACTCGGCGCGGGCGCGCTGCCAGCCGTCCAGGTATTCTGCAGCCTGGGCTTTGCTCTCCTCCAGGGCGGTTTGCAGCGCCTCGGGAGAAAGTTCCTCCCCGGCAGCAGGGGATTCTTTGGTTTCCCCGGCCGGCTGTTCATCTGCCTGCGCAGCGGTCGTCTCTTCGGCCTCTTCCGGCAGGGGAGTGCGTTCTTTGATTTCCGTTTGTTTCTTTTTCTTCTTGCTCATAATTCCTCGATATACCTCTCATCCTCCGCCAGGGTATCGCTCACCAGTTCGCTCATCAGGTTGGCCACATAGCGGACGGTGGAAATGGTGTGTGCATAGGGCATGCGTGTGGGGCCGAGCACGCCCAGCGCGCCGGTCGCCACGCCAGGTACGCCGTAGCGCGACAGGATGACGGCGCAATCGCTCAGGTCTTCCCACTTGCCTTCCCCGCCGATCAGCACATGCACGCCGCTGGTTTCCGGCGTCAGCACGGTTTGGGCGAGCAGTTCTTCGAGTTGGGAGCGCTCTTCCCAAAACCGCAGGGCGCGGTGCGCCACGCCGGGCTCGGCGAACTCCGGTTCGGCCAGCACGTTGGCCAGCCCGTCGCGATAAATCTCGCCCGCCAGCACCTTATCGGAGCGCTCCATCTCGGCGGCGATCAGCTTGAGCACGTCGCGTTGCAGGTCGTCGCTGGCGCGCGCCTGTAGGGCGCGCACACCCTCGGCGTCTTTCTGCGCCGCGATTTCGTTGATCCATCCGGCCACCACACTCAGCCGTTGTTGCGGCACCGGCTCGCTGAGTTTGAGCATCTGCTGACGGATTTCGCCGCCCTCCAGCACCAGCACCATCAGTACCTGGCGACCGCGGATGGCGATCAGTTCCAGATGCTTCAGGCGGGCGCGTTCAGGGTGCAGCGAGGTGACCAGTGAGGCGGCCCGCGCCTGACGCGCCAGTACCGAGGCGGCCAGCTGCATCCATTCGTCGATGTCGTGACGCGCCTGGTAGAACTGGTGTCGGATGGTGTGGCGTGTCTCTGCCGGCAGGCTGGCATGCCCCATCAACTGGCTGACGAAGTAGCGATAGCCCTCTTCGGTGGGCACGCTGCCCGCCATCTTGTGCGGTTTTTGCAGGTAGCCGCGCTCGGCCAACACCGCCATCTCGTTGCGTACGGTGGCGGAGGAGTATCTCAGCCCGAAGTGTTCCACCAGTCGCTGCGAGCCAACCGGCTCGACATGCTCGACATAGTAGCGGATCACCAGGGCGAGGATCAGGCGTTGTCGTTCGGTCAGGGCCTCTTGCGGCGTCATCTTTTAGCACTCGCGGCTTTTGGTTGCTAAACCGGCGCTACCCATCATATCATCCCCCGGTAGCCGAGTCAAGCAAAGCGCCCTTTTGAGGCGCGCGTTCTAACAGGAAATTAACAAACAGCCCGACGGTGAGGCGTCGGGCTGTGCAGGAAATTCACCACAGAGCAGCCTTCGACCGGGCACTTCGACTTCGCTCGGTACAGGCTCAAGGCATGGATGGTGCGCTAAAAAGTTGTAGAGGACGAGCAAATTCACCGCGGAGAACCCTTCGACACGGCTCAGGCCAGGCGCGGAGTACGCAGAGCAACAATTGAAGGCGCACTTTATTAGGCGCAGATTTTGGACAGAATTTCAAGGCTCTCAAAGCCAACCATAAAAATCTCAGCGCTCTTTGCGCACTCTGCGGTGCACCTGACCTTTTTGCGGGCGCGTTCAACGCATTTTGGCGAACATCAATAACAACTTTTTAGTGCTCCCGGCATGGACGGAGAAACCCGAGAAATTGTTGGCAAAACTTGGTGAACTCCGTGTCTCCGTGGTTCGACCGCTAATCGGTGCGAAACTATGCCTTTGCCTCTGCTTCGTGTACGCGGAGCATCAGCACGCCGGCCAGCACCATAAAGATCGCCCCGAACAGCCACATGGTGCGGTAGTTCTCGCCGCTGGCGTCAATCAGAAAACCGACGACCTGCGGGCCGGCCACGGCGGCGATATTGGATGCCAGGTAGTACAGGCCGGTGAAAGCGCCGATGCGCCGGTCGCCGCCGACGTCATATACCATTGGCAGCGAATTGACGTTGATCAATGCCCAGAACACACCCGCCAGCACCAGCAGTGGGATCAGCATGGCCTCGTTTTGCACCACCATACCATAAAGGAACATCAGGACTAACCCGCCGATCCCCACCAGAATCACTTTGCGGCGGCCAAAGCGCGTCGCCAGCAACCCGCTGGGGATGGCGAAGATGACGAACATCAGCGCCAGCCCGGAGGTCAGGATACTCATGCGGCCCTCGTCAATCCCGAGCGTGAACTTGCCGAAGGATGACAGCCAGGTCTCCACCGCATTGTAGCCGATGAACCAGCACAGGATGGCCAGCAAAATGTACAGGCCAGAGCGGTCGGAGGCCTGGATCACCTCGCGCAGATTGTCCAGGAAGCTCATGCGCTCCTCTGTGGGGATTTCTTCGGGCGCTTCGGGTTCGCGTACAAAGAGCACCACCAGGGTTATGGAGATCAGCATCATCACCGCGCCGAAGGCGAAGGGGGTGATACGCCCCAGTTTGTAGAGTATGCCGCCCACCAGGAAGGCGACGATTGCACCTACCCCGCCCATGAAGTTGATCACCCCATTGGCGGTGCTGCGCTGATGGGGCGGGAAAACATCACCCAGCAGCGCGACGGTCGGGGCGCGAAAGAGCGCCATCCCGAAGTTGGTCAGCAGGATAGCGAACATCACCGCGGCCACCGAGCGCATGGCCGGGATAAAGACGAAGAAAACGGCCGCCAGCGGGGCCCCGGCCAGCATCCAGGGTTTACGCCGTCCCAGGCGGGTGCGCGTGTGATCCGAACGTTCCCCCACAATCGGCTGCACGAACATGTTGAGGTAGTTGTCCCAGGTCATCACAAAGCCCACCAGCGTGGCGGAAAGCCCGAAGCCTTTGAGGAAGATGGGGACGTAGTTATTGAAAATTGGCCAGATCAGACTGATGCCAAAGAAGCCAAAAGCCAGCAAAAAGGTGCGGCCGTAGGGGAAACGCTCTTTTGTAGATGCCTGGTTGGACATGGATACTCCTCCTTAAAAACAGTCATTCATGTTTTTCCTACGTCTTGACTCTACTGCAAAAAGGTCAGGTCCACCGCAGAGTTTCCTTCGCCCAGCACTTCGCTGCGCTCAGTGCAAGGCTCAGGGCAAACGCAGAGATCGCCGAGATTTTTGAAGTTCACTTTAAGTTCTGGAAGCTCTGTCAAAAAATCTTGAATTTTTTGAAGCGCATCTCAAATTTTTCTCTGTGTACTCTGTGTTCTCCGCGGTGAATTCGTTTTTGCAGTGGACTCACGTCTTTGTTTTTGCCCAGCCGTGGGCGTGCAGAAACGCGCGGTCTTCCTCGCTCAATTCCGCCTGTGACAGCAGATCGGGGCGGCGGTGTAGCGTGCGCAGCAGGGCTTGCTCTCGACGCCAGCGCTCGATCTCGGCGTGGTTGCCGGAGCGCAGCACCTCCGGCACTTCCCAGCCGCGGAAAACTGCGGGGCGGGTGTAGTGAGGGTACTCCAGCAAATGCTCTGCGTGGGAATCTTTGCCTGTGGCCTCGGGGTCTCCCAGCACGCCGGGGAGCAGGCGTGTGACCGCGTCGACCACGACCAGGGCGGGCAGTTCGCCGCCGGTGAGCACATAATCGCCGATGGAGATTTCGTCGCTCACCAGGTGTTGGCGCACGCGCTCGTCGATCCCCTCGTAGCGGGCGGCGATCAGCGCCAGGCGCGGCTGGCGGCTGAGTTCGCGCGCCACCTGCTGGGTGAACACTCTTCCCTGGGGGGTGAGCAGAATCACCGGACAGCAGGGAGGCGCGCCGAGTACAGCTTCCACCGCGGCGAACACCGGTTCGGGCTTCATCACCATCCCCCCTCCGCCGCCATAGGGCAGGTCGTCGGTGGTGTGATGTTTGTCGGTTGTCCAGTCGCGGATGTTATGCACGTGGAAGGATACCAGCCCGCGCTCGGCCGCGCGCTTGAGGATGCTGCTGTTCAGATAGGGCGTGATTGTCTCCGGCAACAGAGTAAAAATGTCAAAGCGCATGGTTTCATTCTAGCGCAAGATGGCGGAAGTGCAAGCCCTGACCGCAAAAGCGCAGGGCTTTTCAACAATCAGACATTTGTAGGGCAATGCTCGCAGTTGGGTTGGCGAGGGCATTGCCCTCGCCAACCCAAGCACACTTTTTGAAGATGAG
>RFKO01000020.1 GCA_003694235.1 Anaerolineae bacterium | reverse complement strand
TACAGCCACCCGGAGCGGTTGGTGAACGAATGAAAGCAACTTTCAAACTCAGCCTACTACAGCGTGGTGCAAATCTCCGAGAGAAGTTGAACTTCTGCTCTCCGCGGTGAATTATCCTTTTGCAATGGACTCCTCCTTGAAAGAGAGAACCCTATGCCCGAAGAATACGTTCAACTCACGATAGATGGCACGCCGGTCAGCGTCCCGCGGGGGACGACGCTGTTGGAGGCGGCGCGCGAGGCTGGCATCGAAATCCCGGTGCTGTGCTATTTCGCCCACACCACTGCCAATGGCCTGTGCCGCCTGTGCGCGGTGGAAGTGGAGGGCAGCCGTGTGCTCCAGGCCGCCTGTGTGGCGGAAGCCCAGGACGGCGCGGTGGTGCACACCCGCTCCGAGAAGGTGGTGCGCGCCCGCCGTACCATCCTGGAGATGCTGGCCTCGACGGTTGACCTCTCCGAAAGCCCGGAGATCCAGTCTCTGGTGGTGGAGTATGAGTGTCATCCGGAGCGTTTTGATGGCGGGAAGCGGCGCGACATCCCGTTGATTGACGATAATCCCGTTTATGTGCGCGATTATTCCCAGTGTGTTTTGTGCTGGCGCTGTGTGCAGGTATGCGCTGAAGACGCCCAGTATTCTTATGCCATCAACTTCGGCGGGCGCGGTTTCAACACGCACATCGCCACGTTTTTCGATAAGCCGCTTACCGAGACCACCTGCGTGTTTTGCGGCAACTGTGTGGGCGTTTGCCCTACCGGCGCGCTCAAGTCCAAGCGGGAGTATTTGCTGGAGCAGGGCGTCCCGCCGGAGGAGGTTTTCGAGCGCACGCGTGTGAAAGGGAAGCGCGCTAAAGGCGGCCCGCACCTGGATCGTCAATATCGCGAGCCGGCCGCCGATTGACCAGAAGGGAGAAGGGCTATGTTGCAGGCTGATCGTGTCGTTCACACCACCTGCCCGTATTGCGGCGTGGGGTGTCAGGTGGATTTGCACATCCGCGATGAGCATATCTTTCGCGTGGAAGGCCGCTTTGATAATCGGGTTAACTTCGGCCAGCTGTGCGTCAAAGGGCGCTTTGGCTATGATTACGTCCATGCCCCCGACAGGTTGCGTCATCCCTTGATGCGCGCCTCGCGGAGCGAAGATTTTGCCCCTGTCCCCTGGGATAAGGCCCTGGATGTCGTCGCCGGGCGCCTGCGCGAGATCCGCGAGCGCTACGGGCCGCGCAGTATCGCCTTCCTGACCTCGGCCAAGTGCACCAACGAAGAGAACTATCTGCTGCAAAAATTCGCCCGCGCGGTGATCGGCACCAATACGGTGGATCACTGCGCCCGCCTCTGACACTCCAGCACCGTGGCCGGTCTGGCCACTACCCTGGGGTCCGGCGCGATGACCAATTCCATCGCCGATATTGCCGAGGCGCAGGTCATTCTGGTGACCGGTTCGAATACCACCGAGGCGCACCCTGTGCTGGCTTTGCAAATGAAGAAAGCGGTGGTGGAGCGGGGCGCCAAATTGATCCTGGCCGACCCGCGCCGCATCGAACTGGCGCAGTTTGCTCACCTGCATCTGCGGCAACGTCCCGGCAGCGACATCGCTCTGTTCAACACCATGGCGCATGTCATCCTCGCCGAGAATTTGCACCGGCCGGACTTTATCGCCGAGCGTACCGAGGGCTTCGAGGCGTTCGCCGAAAGCGTGGCAGACTGGACGCCCGAACGCGGCGCGCGGGTTACCGGCGTGCCGGCCGAGGATATTATCGCCGCGGCGCGGCTGTATGCCACCGCCGAGCGCGCCTCGATCTTCTGGGCGATGGGCATCACCCAGCATGTCACCGGCACCGACAATGTCAAAGCGCTGGTCAATCTGGCGCTGTTGACCGGCCACGTCGGACGTCCCGGCACCGGCCTCAACCCGCTGCGCGGACAGAATAATGTGCAGGGCGCCTGTGACATGGGCGGCCTGCCGAACGTGTTCCCCAGTTATCAGAAAGTCACCGATCCAGAGGCGCGCGCCAAATTCGAGGAAGCCTGGGGGATGACGACCGCTGACCGCGGCCCGTTGTCGGCCGTCCGCCTGGACACCCAGGTCGGGCTGACGGTGACCGAGATCATGGATGCCATCCTGGCGGGTGAGGTGCGCGCCCTCTACATCATGGGCGAGAACCCGATGCTCTCCGATCCCGACCTGCACCACGCCCGCGAGGCGCTGGAAGCGGTGGACTTCCTGGTTCATCAGGATATCTTCCTCAACGAGACCGGCCAACTGGCGGATGTTGTGTTGCCGGCAGCCAGTTTCGCCGAAAAATGGGGGACGTTCACCAACACCGAGCGGCGCGTGCAACTCATCCGCCCTGCGCTCTCGCCCCCCGGAGAAGCGCGCCCAGATTGGGAGATCATCACCGACCTGGCCAATCGGCTGGGGGCGAATTGGCGCTACGAAAGCCCGGCAGAGATTATGGACGAGATTGCCGCCGTCACGCCAATTTATGGCGGCATTTCCTACAAGCGGTTGGAGAGCAATGGCGGCTTGCAATGGCCTTGCCCGACGTCGGATCATCCGGGGACGCCGTATCTGCACAGGGGAAAGTTCTCTCGGGGGCGCGGGCTGTTCAGCGTCACGCCGTATCTCGAGCCGGCCGAGCAGCCGGATGACGAATATCCCTTTGTGTTGTCCACCGGCCGGGTGTTGTTCCATTGGCATGGCGGAACGCTCTCGCGGCGTTCGCCGGGGCTGGATAGCCTCGCGCCGGTGGCCGAGGTCGAGATTCACCCGCGGGATGCGGAGCGCCTCGGATTGCAGGATGGGCAATCGGTGCGAGTCGCTTCGCGCCGGGGCGAGGTGATCGCCAGGGCGTTGATTACCCCTCGGTCGCCGCAAGGCACGGTCTTCATGACATTCCATTATGCCGAAGCCGCGGCCAATCTGCTCACCGGCCGTCACGTTGACCCTGTGGCGAAGATCCCCGAATATAAAGTGTCCGCCGTTCGCGTAGAACCGTTGAAAGAGAGTGTGCTGACCTCATGAAGAAGACCGTTGATTTGCCTGCCTCGCCCCCGCGCTGGGAGATGAGCAACGTGTACACGGCGCTGGAGTCGCCGGAGTTTCAGCGCGCCTTCGAGCAACTGAAGACGCGTCTCGATGCCTTTGTTCGCTATCTGGAGGAAGAAGGAATCCAGAAAGGAAATCGCCGACCTGGCGTGGATGCCGCCGCGCTGGCACCCGCGGTTGAACATTTGCTGGATGAAATCAATTTTCTGCTGGAGCACGCCGGTACGCTGCGGGCCTACATCGCCTCCTTTGTGACCACGGATTCCTACAATGAAGAAGCCCGCAAAGCGATGTCGCGCCTGGAGCAGCAGTATGTGCGCTTTCAGCAGGCGACCACTCGCGCTCGCGGCTGGATTGGCGAGCACGGCGATCTGTTGCCGCAGGTGTTCGAGATCCGCCCGAAGGCTGCCGCTCATCGTTTCGCATTGCAGGAGATCGTCGAGCAGAGCCGCTATCTGATGAGCCAGGCGGAGGAGGACCTGGCCGCTGAGCTTAGTCTGAGCGGCGCTACCGCGTGGAGCAAGCTGCAGGGCACGGTGACCTCGCAATTGAGCGTGGAATTCGAGGTGGATGGCGAGGTCAAGAGTTTGCCCATGCCGGCGCTGATCAATCTGCG
>RFKO01000187.1 GCA_003694235.1 Anaerolineae bacterium | reverse complement strand
TAACTCTCGGCGCTGCCCTGGGGTGAGATCACCGCCGCGACCGCGACGCGCAGCGGCCGGATATCGCTATCCGGCGGCGCGGGGAGGTCCTCCAGGCGGTTTAAATCCACATACACCGCGGCCTGGGCGCTGCTCACCGGCGCGCAGCCCGCAACCAGAAGTCCCAACAACACCATGACAGCCAAGCAGACGATGTGTTTATGCATGCCTCTCTCCAACGGTAGCAAGGGATGGATAAAGCGTAGCATCGCTACCGCCAAAGTGTAAAGTGACAATCGTCCCTCAAATTTTCCCTTTGAGCAAGTAGCTCGACAAACAGCCGGGCTTGATGCTTCCTTATTTTAGCATCCATTTTCACGTCGGGCAGCGCGAACGGGATGCAGGATGCGCTAAAAAAGGTGTAAAGGGCGAGCGAATTCACCGCGGAGAGCCCTTCGACCAGCCATTTCGCTACGCTCAGTGCAAGGCTCAGGACAGTCGCAAAGTACGCAGAGAAAACGGATAGAGGCAAAATCGAAACAAAACGATTGACAGGTCTCCGCCTCGCCCCTATAATTCAACGCATGTTGAACTATCAGCCCCCCACCGACCCGGAGCAACTCGCCCGCTGGCTGAAAGTCCTGGCCGAACCAAAGCGCCTGCGCATCTTCAACCTGCTGATGCAGGGCGTGCAGTGCAATTGCGAACTGGGCGATGCGCTTCAGATGGCCCCCAATCTGATCTCACACCATCTGGCCAAACTGCGGGACGCCGGCCTGGTGGACGTGACGCGCGACACGCGGGACGCCCGCTGGGTGTACTACGCCGTCAACCGCGCCGCGCTGGAGCAGTTGAACGCCGCCTTCGGCGCGTTCTTCGACCCCAACCGCATCCAGCCGCGCCATCCGGCCTGTGGGCCGCAGGGGAATCTCATCCCCCCGGACGCCGTCACGCTTGCCGAACCTTGACCCCAAGAGCGGGTAAGGAAAGGCATTGCCGGGTTAGGGAAAGGCATTGCCTTTCCCTAACCCTACCCCTACCTACATCAGGAGCAACCCCCATGCCACAACTGATCCAAAACCTGGACACCCTTTCCACCTCCACCAACCCCGCGGACGTGGAGATCTTTAGATCACCAAAGACGAATCTCATGATAGTCATCACGGGATTTTATGACAAATGCAATATATTCATATTTTTGAATATATCTTAAGATAGAGATATGAGCACAATCAGCAGCCTCACGGCAAAGAAAATCAGCCGCATCTTGCGACAGATCAGCCACCCTGCCCGTGTGCACATTCTCCTGACTATCGGCGAGGGCGAAGCGTGCGTCTGTCATCTGGAAGCCTCGCTGGGCTATCGGCAGGCCTACATCTCGCAGCACCTGATGGCATTGCGCAAGGCGGGGCTGCTCGCGGGGCGGCGCGAGGGCCGTTTCATCTTTTACCGATTGAAAAACCCCCAACTGCTGGATCTGCTCGCCCAGGCAGCCGCATTGACAGGTGTTTCGCAAACAGACCTAAAAAGCCCTCTCTCCCCTGAAGAAACGTGTTGCTGCCCACGATGCATGACCGAGGGCAGTGATCCCGAAGGCATCATACCTTTGCCCGGGAGAATGAATGACAAAGTTTGACGAATACATAAACCGCCGCCAATATCCGACGATGAAATGGAACCATGCCTTCCTGGAAGACCATTTCGGCAATCCAGAAGCGCTCCCCATGTCGGTCGCGGATATGGACATCAAATCGCCCCCCGAGGTGATCGAGCAGTTGCAGCAACGCGCCGCTCACGGTATTTTTGGCTACGAGTATCGGCCTGAAAGCCTGTTTGCCGCCATGCGGCAGTGGTATCAAAGCAGGCACGGATGGGAAATTGACCGCCAGCACATCGAACCCGCCCCGTCCATTTTGAGCGCCATCGCCATCCTGATCAACCAGCACTCAGAGGAAGGGGAGGGCGTCATCATCCAGCCGCCGGTTTTCTTCGAGTTTCGCATGGTCATCCGAAGCAATCGCCGTAAGGTGGTTAAAAATCCGCTCAAACTGGTCAACGGGAAATACCAGATGGATTTCGACGACCTGGAAGCGAAAGCCGCCGACCCTCGGAACAAGATCCTGATCCTGTGCAACCCCCACAACCCGGTGGGCAGGGTCTGGACGGAGGCGGAACTGGCGCAGGTGGCGGAGATTTGTACGCGCCATCAGGTATTCGTGATTTCCGATGAGATTCATGGCGATTTCGCCTTCCCACCCCACCGCTACCGCCCTTTCCTCGCCGTGCCCGGCGTCGTGGAGGAGCATACCGCCGTTTGTCTCTCGCCGGGGAAGACGTTCAACATCTCAGGAATCGTGGATGCCGTCGCGGTCATCCCGAACGAAGAGCACCGCAGCCGCTTTCGCGACTTCGCCCACCGCTTTCAGATCAACCGCGTCAACGTTTTTTCCACGCAGGCAATGGAAACCGCCTACCAGCACGGCGCACAATGGCTGGATGCCCTCCTGCTTTACCTTCAGGGAAACATTCACTTCATCCAGACATTTTTGCAGACCCACCCCCTCAACGTCTCACTGATTGAGCCGGAGGGCACCTTCCTGGCCTGGCTGGATTTCAGAGAACTGGGTATGGACGCCAAAGCGCTGGAAAAATTCCTGGCACAAGAGGCCGGCCTGGCCCTCAGCCCGGGGCACTGGTTCGGTCGTGAGGGAGCGGGATTCGCGCGCATGACCATCGCCACCCCTCGCGCCACACTTCAGCGCGCCTTCGAGAGCCT
>RFKO01000186.1 GCA_003694235.1 Anaerolineae bacterium | reverse complement strand
ATATGCCTGGGAGGTGGTCACGTTGATGGATGTGCTGCGTACGCAGCGAAGGGTGCTGGCGCGCAACGCGCTGGAGACGGCGCGTTTGTATGCTCCCCGACTTTTATTGCGGCAGCAGCGCTGGCGCGAAGCTTTTCTGCGCACGCCTTACCTGTTTCGCTGGGCGGAGACGTTTGCCAAGCGTTATGTTCTTCAGCAGGGGACGGAAGTCGCGTTTACCTTTCAGTTGCAGTCCATTTTTAATTTTGGTCTCTCCCACCTGCCGCATTTCATCTACACCGATCACACCCATCTGGAAAATTTAAATTATCCCGGCTTTACCCCCAACCGTCTGGCCGCGCCTGAGTGGATCGCCTTGGAGAAGGCGATGTATCGGCGCGCCACGCGGGTGTTCGTGCGCAGTTCCAACATCGCCCGTTCGCTGGTGGAGCAGTATGGCTGCGACCCGCAGCGTGTGAAGTGCGTTTATGTGGGCAGCAATGTTGCCATACCTTCCGGCGCGTTGCTGAATCAGGACTATTCCAACGGTGTCATCCTGTTTGTGGGCACAGATTGGGAGCGCAAGGGCGGGCCGGATTTGTTGCGCGCCTTTGTGCGTTTGCGAGAACGCCATCCACAGGCGCGCCTGGTCGTGGTGGGGTGCGCGCCGCGTTTGCGCGTTGAAGGCGTGCAGGTGGTGGGGCGTATCCCCCTGCCGGAGGTGTCCGCTTACTATCGGCGGGCGACGGTGTACTGTTTCCCAACGCGACGCGAGCCGTTCGGGGTGACGGTGGTGGAGGCGATGGCGCATGCCCTGCCGGTGGTGGCCTCACGCCTGGGGGCGTTGCCCGACCTGGTGGAGGACGGCGTCAATGGATATCTGGTGCCCCCCGGCGACGTGGATGCGCTCTCTGCCGCCCTTGAAGCTTTGCTGGACAGCCCGGAGACCTGCCGCCGCTTTGGAGAGGCAGGCCGCCGGTTGATGCGGGAGCGTTATACCTGGGAGGGCGTCGGCAGGCGTATCCGGGAGGCGGTGCTGAACGCGCTGGCTACGGCACAATGAACTCCACTTCGTGGGTGAACGGATTGACAATCACCGAACCTTTGCTGAAGTCGCGCCGCCAGACATCGCCATCCCGATAGCGCACGCCCAGCGGGGTGCCCAGGTCGAGGTAGTAATTGGAGTAGAGCCAGATTTCACGGTAGGAGTCTGAATGAGCGTAGCGGAAGAAGGCGCGGCCGTGATTGATCAGCAGATACGACGCGAAGGCGAATTGCTGGCGTGCCAGGTCATTGCGCCGCCCGGAGGAGACCAGTAAGGCGAACTTTCCGCGCCCCTGAGTGCTTTCCGCGCGCGCCAGTTGCTCGTCCCACTCGGCGGCAGAATAGTATTCATCTGTCCAGCCTACACCCCAGCCCTCGTCCATCGCGCCATCGAGATATTCCAGGTAGCGGAACCAGGGCTCAAAATTGCGGTTGGCGACGATGTTGGCCAGCAAGGGGCGCCCCTGGGGTTGAAAATAATTTTGATACAGGAACTGCAGAAATCCCTCCACTGCGGCCTGAAATTGAGCATCATTGGCGTAATCCTTCAGTCGGCTTGCCTTGCGCTCGTAGCGTGCGAGGCTGGCATCCACGTTGTCCAGGAAGACGCCGTAATAGCCGTGGCGTTCCTGACTTTCCTTAACCCGCTGTAGGAAGAACTGACGCCACTCCGGATTGCCCGGATCCATGAAGACGTAACCGCTGCCGCTGCCGCCGTCGTAAATTCGCTCGCCGCGATAATCGAGCAGGAACCAGTCCGGGTGATTCTGGCTGATCTGGCAGAAATCGCCAGCGTAATAGGCTGCCTGATTGCCTGGCGGATCCTCTGTGCAGTTGCCGGGGTCCTTGATGGCATCCAGGCGAAAGTATTGCGGCACGCCATCGGTGTAACCCAGTCGCCGCAGTTCCGCCAGCGCGTTTTCATCGTTTTGCGTCAGGATGATCAGGTCGAAGTTCTCGGCGATGGTTTGCAGGTCTCCGTCCAGAGGTGGCTTGGAGAACCACATCAGCCGGATGGTGTTGGGCGGGCCGCCGGCGAAGGCGTAGGGTGTGGGGGTGAACTCCGGCGTGGGGCTGATCTGCGGGGGGAAGGGGGAGATAGTAATCCCCTCCGCAGGCTGGGAGACGTTTCGGTAGATCAGATAGCCGAAGTAGGCCAGCGCGGCGATGGTTATGACGATCAGGATGCCGATCAGAATAATGGGGATGATGTTTCGTCTGCTCATTGGGTTTTCCCTGCGGGCAGATTAATGACCTGCGACCGCGTTGTGCATTATAATCTATAGCTGTCGCCAGGCTGTGGAAAATTTGCCAGAGAGGTCTTGCTATGAGGAATGTTTTGGTTACCGGCGGTGCGGGGTTCATTGGATCGAATTTCGTCCGCTATATCCTGCAAGTCGAGCCGCAGGTGCATGTGGTCAACCTGGACGCGCTGACTTATGCCGGCAGTCTGGAGAACCTGCGCGCTTTGCCCGATCCGGAGCGGCACACTTTTGTACAGGGCGATATCCGCGACCGCCCTCTGGTGGAACGATTGCTGGTGGAGCACGAGATTGATGCGATTGTCCACTTTGCTGCCGAGTCGCATGTGGATCGTTCTATTCTGGGGCCACAGGCGTTCATCGAGACGAATGTGATGGGCACATTCACGCTCTTGGAGGCTGCGCGGACGGTGTGGGGTAACAGGCGAGATGTGCGCTTTCACCACATCTCCACCGATGAAGTCTATGGTTCGCTCGCGCCGGATGACCCGCCGTTCAGTGAGACCACGCCTTATGCGCCCAATTCACCCTATGCAGCTTCGAAAGCGGCCAGCGATCACCTGGTGCGCGCCTACGGTCACACCTACGGACTACCGGT
This sequence comes from Anaerolineae bacterium, assembly GCA_003694235.1. Classification (GTDB taxonomy): domain Bacteria; phylum Chloroflexota; class Anaerolineae; order Anaerolineales; family UBA11858; genus J130. Next base: position 1,867 of record RFKO01000186.1, on the reverse strand, counting down.
CACCATCACCAATTGCTCGAACAATTACGGGCCGTACCAGTTCCCGGAAAAGCTGATCCCCCTGATGTTGCTCAACGCCCTGGAGGGTAAACCGCTGCCGGTGTACGGCGACGGTCAGCAAGTGCGCGACTGGCTGTATGTCGAAGACCACTGCGAGGCCATCTGGCTTGTGTTGCGGCGGGGCGCGCCGGGAGAGACGTACAATATTGGTGGTGACAACCAGCCCGCCAATCTGGCGATCGTGCGCCAGCTGTGCGCCCTGCTGGATGAGCGTTTCCCCGACTCGCCCCACACTCCACATGCGGATTTGATCACCCATGTGCGTGACCGCCCCGGCCACGACCGCCGCTACGCAATGGACATTCGTAAAATCCGCACCGAATTGGGCTGGCGCCCGCGCCACACCCTGTCTGAAGGGCTTCGCAAGACGGTGGACTGGTATCTTGCGAACCAGGATTGGGTGGAGGCCATCCGTCAGCGTGAGGACTACCGCGCCTGGATGGAACGCAATTACGCGGCGCGGGAATGATCCACGAAGGGTATCCTCGAAGGACACGAGGAGGCACGAAGGGTATTCACGAAGAACACAAAGGACATCAAGGACACGAAGTCCACGAAACTACCCAACCACCCAACTACCTGACTAACTGACCAACTGACAAACTGACTAACTGACCAACCATGAAAGGTATCATTCTCGCCGGCGGACGGGGCACACGCCTCTACCCCCTCACCGTCAGTATCTCGAAGCAACTGCTTCCGGTTTACGATAAACCGATGATTTACTATCCTCTCTCGATGCTGATGCTGGCCGGGATTCGCGATATCCTGGTGATCAGCACGCCCCAGGCGCTGCCCGCTTTTCAGCACTTGCTGGGAGATGGGGAGCAGTTTGGCGTCCGTTTTGCTTTTCAGGCGCAGCAGGCCCCACGCGGGATTGCCGAGGCGTTTCTGTTGGGGCGCGAGTTCATTGCCGGGCAATCGGTATGTCTGGCGTTAGGGGATAACATTTTCTACGGCACCAGCCTGCCTCAGCGTCTGCGGCGGGCGGCGGCGCTGCAATCGGGCGCGGTAATCTTTGCCTATCAGGTGCGAGATCCGCGCGCCTATGCCGTGGTCACATTTGAATACGATGCGGAGAACGACGAGCGCGGACGGGCACTCTCTCTGGAAGAGAAGCCGGAACACCCTCGCTCCCGGTATGCCGTGCCCGGGCTGTATTTCTATGACCAGCGGGTGGTCTCGTTCGCCGAACAACTGAGACCCTCCGCGCGCGGTGAGCTGGAGATCACCGATCTCAACCGTTTGTATATGGAACAGGGCGAGTTACAGGTTGAGGTGTTGGGCCGCGGCGTGGCCTGGCTGGACGCCGGCACGCCGGAATCGCTGGTACAGGCGGCCATCTTTGTGCAAACCGTCCAGGAACGTCAGGGAATGATGATCTCCTGCCCGGAGGAGATTGCCTATCGAATGGGGTATATTGACGCTGCGCAGCTGGAACGTCAGGCGCGTAAACTGGAACAAACTGCCTACGGCCAATATCTTTTGCAAATTCTGGAAAGCGAGAACTCGAGATGAAAATTCCTGCCACGCGCCCTTTGTTGGGAGATGATGAGCGGGATGCGTTGCTTCGGGCGCTGGACGACCGGCATCTGGTGGGGAATGGCGCGGTCTCCCGCCGTGTGCAGCAGCAACTGGAGAAAATGGTGGGGGTGCGTCACGCTCTGCTCACACCCTCCTGCACTGCGGCGCTGGAAATGGCCATGCTGGTGCTGGGGATTGGCCCCGGCGACGAGGTGATTTTGCCCAGTTTCACCTTTGTTTCTACGGCCAACTGCGTGGTGCTGCGCGGGGCGCGCCCGGTGTT
>RFKO01000185.1 GCA_003694235.1 Anaerolineae bacterium | reverse complement strand
GCGGCCATCAGGTCGTTGGGCGCGGTGGTGATGATGGCGCAGGTGAGCAGCTCCGAGCCATCGGGGGACGACCAGCGCTCCCAGATGCCGGCGAAAGCGAACGGCGAGCCGTCTTTGTGATGGATGTAGTAAGGCTGTTTGCGCCGACCGGCCAGTGGTTTCCATTCGTAGAAGCCGTCGGCCAGGATCAGGCAGCGACGGTAGCGGAAGGCGGCTTTGAAGGCCGGTTTCTCGGCCACCGTCTCGGCGCGGGCGTTGATGAAGGCGCGTTTGGGGTCTTTGCTCCAGAAGGGCACCAGCCCCCAGATGAAGAAATCCAGTCGGTTCTGGCCGTCGTTGGGGACGACGGCGACCGGCTGGCTGGGGGCGATGTTATAGCGCGGCTGCATTTGCTGGATGCCGGGAGGGAAGGTCAGCCAGGGGAAAGCGCGTTGCAGCGCTTCGGGCGTCAGGGTGAGGGTGAATCGTCCGCACATGGTGAGGCGATTATGGCATAGTGTGGGGAGGAGGTCAAGGATGCATCAGGGAGTTGACAGAAGGCACCCTCCCGCAGGTTGTTGATTGCGCGCCAGGGGATATGGCTGCTTGTATTGCACATTTGCGGCGAAATTCGCATCGTCGAACCTGCGGGATGGTTCTCGCGTGCCGCCGGATGCATCAGGGAGTTGACAGGGAGGGGCTTTGTGGTAAGATTGCACTGCCCCACCCCCCTGGGGGGGGTAAGGAGTGTCTATGGTCAAGCACGAGGAAGCCCTGCGAAGATTGAAGATTGTCGAAGGCCATCTGCGCGGCATTCAGCGCATGCTGGAGGAAGATCAGTATTGCATTGATGTGCTGCGTCAGATTCAGGCTGTGCAGTCGGCGCTCAACAAGGTGAGCACCCTGATTCTGGAAAATCACCTCAACTCCTGTCTGATCACCGCCGTACGCGGCGAAGACCCGGAGGAGCGCGAGCGCGTCTTGCAGGAGATCACCGAGATCTTCGACGCGGCCACCCGTGTTTGACCGCGATCCCAATTTACAGGAGTGTGATGTCATGACCAAAGTTACGTACACCATCCCCAACATTTCTTGCAACCATTGCGTGCATACCATCAAGATGGAAGTCGGTGAACTGGCCGGTGTGCAGTCGGTCGAGGCCGATGCCGAGAGCAAGCAGGCGACGATTGTGTTCGACGCTCCGGCGACCGAAGAGCAGATCAAAGCCCTGTTGGCGGAGATCAACTACCCGGTGGCCGAGTAGCGGCTGTTCTTCGGCCACCGAACGCGCCGGAGATGCGCTCAATGGCTTGGCAGTGTAGCTCTGCCTGGCATGTGTGCGTCGGTGTGGCCGGGGAACAGTGCTGGAAGGTGGGAATGTTGGCAGGCGAGGGTATTGCCCTCGCCTGTGCTGTGGCATGTAGCGTGCCTCCCGACGGTGGGAAGCGCATTGCGGTTACGATGCAGCCGTAATTTCTGATTGGAGCGGTGAGATGAGTGAATCCCGGCAGGTCATCCTGCCTGTTACCGGTATGACGTGCGCCAACTGTGTGGCCACGGTGGAACGGAACCTGAAAAAAGTTGAAGGGGTGCAGGTAGCCAATGTCAATCTGTCTTCGGAGCGGGCTACCGTGATTTTCGATCCCCAGGTCGCTCATCTGGAGGACTTGCTCGCCCGCGTTGAGCGCGCCGGTTATGGCGTGGCGACCGGCGAGGCGGATTTCATGATCCGGCGGATGAGCGACGACAACGACGCCCGTCGGTTGGAAAAGGCCCTGGCTTCCGTCGAGGGCGTGTTGAGCGCCGAGGTCTCGTTTGCCAGCGAGCGCGCCCGCGTCGAATACATCCCCACGGTGGTCAGCCAGACGGAGTTGCGTCAGGCCATTGCCGCGGCTGGCTTCGAGGCGGTGGTGTTGGGCGGGGATGCCGAGGACGCCGAGCAGAAGGCGCGGGAGGCGGAAATCGCCCAGCAGCGGCATTTGCTCACCGTTGGCCTGATCTTCACGCTGCCGCTGTTTGTGCTCTCGATGGGGCGCGATCTCGGCCTGCTGGGCGCATGGGCGCATCAACCCTGGGTGGTGTGGTTGATGTTCCTGCTGGCGACGCCGGTGCAGTTCTACGTCGGCTGGCAGTATTACGTCGGCGCGTACAAATCGCTGCGCAACGGCTCGGCCAACATGGACGTGTTGATCGCCCTGGGCTCCTCGGTGGCGTACTTCTACTCTCTTGTGGTGCTGCTCGGTCTGCTGCCGGGGCACGTGTACTTCGAGACCTCGGCGGTCATCATCACGCTGATCAAAGTGGGTAAGTTCCTGGAGGCGCGCGCCAAAGGGCGTACCAGCGAGGCCATCAAGAAGCTGATGAGCCTGCAGGCCAGAACCGCTCGCGTGGTGCGCGATGGCGAGGAGGTCGAAGTCCCTGTGGACGAGGTGCGCGTGGGGGACGTGGTTATCGTGCGCCCCGGCGAGAAGATTCCGGTGGACGGTGTGGTGCTGGAAGGGCGCTCCTCGGTGGATGAGTCCATGATCACGGGGGAATCTCTGCCGGTGGAGAAAGGGCCGGGCGACCCGGTGGTAGGGGCGACGCTCAACAAACTGGGACTGCTCAAATTCGAGGCTACCAAAGTGGGCAAAGAGACCGCCCTGGCGCAGATCATCCGCCTGGTGGAGGAGGCGCAGGGCAGCAAAGCGCCGATCCAGAAGCTGGCCGATCAGGTTTCGGCGGTCTTTGTCCCCGCGGTGGTGGCGATCGCGGTGGTCACTTTCCTGGTGTGGTATTTCCTCGTCCCTCCCACGGCGGGGATGGAAGTCTCTGTCTTCACGCGCGCTTTGATCAACATGGTGGCCGTGCTGGTGATCGCCTGTCCGTGCGCCATGGGGCTGGCCACGCCGACGGCGGTGATGGTGGGCACCGGCAAGGGCGCCGAGGTGGGCATTTTGCTCAAGTCCGGAGAGGCGCTGGAGCGCGCCGGCCGGTTGACCACCGTGGTGCTGGATAAAACCGGAACGATCACGCGCGGTCAGCCTGCGGTCACCGATGTGGTGGTTGACGGTATGGAGGAAGACGAGCTGCTGCGCCTGGCGGCTTCGGTGGAGCAAGGGTCGGAGCACCCCTTAGGGGAGGCCATTTGGGCGGAGGCCGGCGACCGTGGGCTGAAGCTGGCCGAGCCAGAGGGTTTCAGGGCCGAGGTTGGTCACGGCGTGGAAGCGGTGGTCGAAGGGCATCATGTGCTGGTTGGTAACCGCCGCATGATGGAGAGCCGCGGCCTGGCTTTGAATGGTCTGGAGGAAGCGGTTGCCCGTTTGCAGGCCGAAGCCAGAACGGCCATGCTGGTGGCGGTGGATGATGCCGTCCGCGGCGTGATCGCGGTGGCCGATACCATCAAAGATGGCTCGGCGGAGGCCATCCGCCAGTTGCATGAACTGGGCTTGAAGGTGGTGATGATAACGGGCGATAACCGCGCCACGGCGGAGGCGATTGCCGCCCGTGTGGGCGTGGATCAGGTGCTGGCCGAGGTGCTGCCCGGCGATAAGGCAGCTGAAATCAAACGGCTGCAGGAAGCGGGCGAAGTGGTCGCGATGGTGGGCGACGGCATCAACGACGCGCCCGCGCTGGCGCAGGCCGATGTCGGCATTGCCATCGGTACCGGCACAGATGTGGCGATGGCCGCCGCCCCGATCACGCTGATCAGCGGCGACCTGCGCGGCGTGCCGCG
>RFKO01000184.1 GCA_003694235.1 Anaerolineae bacterium | reverse complement strand
GCTGGCCCCGATTCTGCGCGCCCGCCTGGACGAGTGCGCCGCCAAAGGCTTCGACGGCGTGGAGCCGGATAACATCGACGGCTACGCCAACGACACCGGCTTCCCGTTGACCGCCGCCGACCAGCGCGCCTTCAACATCTGGCTGGCCGAGGAGGCGCACAAACGCGGCCTGTCCATCGGGTTGAAGAACGATTCGGAGCAAGCCGCGGAACTGCTGCCTTACTTCGACTGGGCCCTGACCGAGGACTGCTTCGCCGAGGGCTGGTGCGAGGAAGTGCTGCCCTTTATCCAGGCGGGCAAGGCGGTTTTCGCCGCCGAGTACACCGACACAGGCGTCACGCTGGATGAAATCTGCCCCCTGGCGCAGGCCTGGGGACTCAGCGTGATTTACAAGCGCCGCGAACTGGATGCCTGGCGGCGAACCTGTCCCTGATCGTGGTGCACGCAAATGTCGTAGATTGAGAACACTCCCGCAGGTTCGACGATGCGAATTTTCGCCGCAAATGTGCAGGACAGGCAGCCATATCCCCTCTGGCGCGCCATCAACAACCTGCGGGAGGGTGCCTTCATATTTTGCATGCCCCTTTGATCGTTCAGAAAGCGAAAAACATGCTGAAAGTGATCCGTGTGGAGGGCGAAAGCCTCTCTCCCGAATACCTCCCGGGCGACTATGTGGTGATATACACCGGCAATCGTAGCCGCAGACCACATCCCGGCGCGGTGGTCGTCTTTCGTCACCCGGCCTACGGCGTGATGATCAAGCGCGTGCAGCGCGTGGACGCGGACGGCTGGCTGTACGTCACCGGCAGTCACCCTCACAGCGTGGACAGCGCCCGCTTTGGAGCCATCCCGCCGCAGGATGTGATCGGCAAAGTGATCTGGCACATCCGCCGCCCGCGCCCAAAGTCGCCTCACCCCTGAGGGGCGCGGCGCTGCAAATACTCACGCATGGCTACCGCGGCTTTGGCGCCGTCGCCCACCGCGACCGCCACCTGCGCCAGATTGTTGGCGCGCACATCACCGGCCGCGAAGATGCCCTCCACCGATGTGCGCATGTGCTCATCGGTGAGAATGTAGCCATGCTCGTCCAGATCCACCAGGCCGCGCACGAAGTCCGTATCCGGTTGATAGCCCACGTAGATGAACACGGCCGCGACAGGTATCTCCTCTACCTGCCCGCTCTGACGGTCTTTGATCACCAGCGCGGAAACCGACTGCTCGCCTTTGATTTCCACCACCTGATGAGAGAGTTTGCACACCGCTTTGGGGTTGCTCTGCACGCGCTCCTGCAAAACCTTCTCAGCAATCGAGTGATCCAGGTACTCCACGAAAGTCACTTTGCGGGCATATTGGAGCAAGATTTCGGCCTCCTGCAAACCGGAGTTACCGCACCCCACCACGGCGACCTCTTGATCTGCGTAGAGCGGCCCGTCGCAGGTGGCGCAGTAAGAAACGCCTCGCGGGTAAAGCTCGGCCTCGCCGGGGATGCCCAGTTTCTTAGGTTGGCTGCCGGTGGCCAGCAAGACGGCGCGGCCGCGGTACATTTTGCCGCTCTCGGTATGTATCTCGAACAGGCCGGCGGCGTTCTTCTCGATGCGCGTCACGGCGTCGAACTCCGCCAGTTGCGCGCCGAAGCGCTCGGCCTGCTGCTGGAAACGTTCCATCAGCTCAGAGCCGTCAATTCCCTGCGGGAAGCCAGGGTAGTTTTCAATCTTGTGCGTGGAAGCCGCCAGACCACCGCTGGCCTCTTTTTCCAGGATCAGCGTTTTCCAGCCATCGCGGGCAGTGTAAATGCCGGCGGTAAAACCAGCCGCCCCTGCCCCCACGATGACGACATCGAACAATTGTTGGGCATCAACCTGCCCTTCGCTTCCCAGGCTTAAGTTGAACATCGATCTACCTCCTGCCAACGCAAAAGAATGACTACAAACAGACACCGCAAGCCGTTTTGCTTGCGGTGCCGCGCAATATTCCCGAAAAAGCGCCCTCAACCCTGCGGCGGGATATATTCTCCCTGACGCAAAAGGCGGGGTTCGCCCTCTTCCTGCGCTTCGTAGATGAAGTAGTGCAGGGCAATCGGCATCACCTTTGCCAGCATCCCCTGGGCAGGGCAATAGCGCACCGCGGAGAGCTCAATCGAGCGCACCACCGCGGCCTCATCCACCGCGCGGCCGGTGACGTGATACTCGATCACAGCGCGGGTGAACACCCGCGGGTGCTCCTCGGCCTGCTCGGCGTGCACGCGCACCTCGTAAGCGGTCACTTCCTGCCGCTTTTTTCGCAGGATGGAAATCACATCCATCGCCGTGCAGCCTGCCAGGCTGATAGCCATCAACTCCATCGGGCGGAAACCATCGTTATCTCCACCCACGGCCGGCGAAGTCCCCAGCGGCACCTCGAAGCCGCTATCCGCCGTACCGGTGAACGTCATCCGTCCATGCCAGGTTACTTTCGCATCCATAACCCTCTCCAGCAGGACTTACCTGCTCCGCCGGGGAATTCACCACAGAACCACGGAGAAACTCAGCAATCGCTATCTCCCCGTGGCTCGATTGTCCCCGACGGCGTAAGTCCTGTCTTCAGATTTCACTGCTGAAACAGCGGAGCGACGTGCTTTTCCAGCATTTCCTTACTGATCGCGCCCGTCCACGCCAGACGCACCTGCCCCTGGGGGTCGATCACAAACGAACTGGGCAGGCTGTTGGTACGGAAAGCGCGCAGTGCCTTTTCGCCGGGGTCCAGCCACATGGGGAAGCTGATGCCCATGCGGTTCACGAAGTCCACCACCTGAGCCTGCGTGTCGCCGGCGCTGATGCCGATGATGACGAAATTCTCGCCCTTGTGCGCCTGGTAGAACGCTTCGAGCTCCGGCATCTCGGCGCGGCAGGGAGGGCACCACGTCGCCCAGTTATTTACCAACACATACTGACCGCGCAGGTCGGTCAGCGCCACAGGGTTGCCCTGCAAATCGGAGAGCTGCAAATCCGGAGCGGGGAAGTCCACCGCTGCGGGGATGGCGGATACGAAATCGGCCGAAGACGTTGTGGCGCTGTCATTGGCAGCGGCGTTGCCATTCGCCAGCAGCCAGCCCAGCGCCACCAGGATCAGCGCCAGGCCGGCGAAAATCAACACAAAAGGTGAGCGCGGTTTTCTTCGTCTCGCCATCACCGATGCACCCGTCGCAGATCGCTCTCCAACTCGCCGTTCAGGTAAGCGGTCACCGCATCTACAGCCTTTCCTCCGGCCAGTACCACTTCCAGTCCGGCAGCCTGCGCGCGCTGATAGGCTGGCGTTCCCATCCCGCCGCAAATCAACACCTGACAATCGTCAATCGCGGCGACCATTTGCGCGCCCAGATGCCCGCGCCCCTTCCCATGATGGGCATGGTCTTCGTGATGGTGCGGATGGCGGGCATGATGCGGTTTGGGACGCAGCTCGTCCCGCACCACCGCACCATCTTCGACCTGGAACACGCGGAAGTAGGGCGCCATGCCAAAGTGGCTGCTGATGCGCTCGCCATCTTCCTGGGTGACGACAGCGATTTTGCCGTTCATGTCAGTTCAACCCCAGCAGACGATCGATCTTCGGGCGGTCGAAACCGACCACGATCTTGCCGCCGATGTCAATCACCGGCACGCCCTGCTGACCGCTGCGTCGCACCATGTCGCGCGCCGCAGCCGGGTCACGCGAGACATCCACGTCCTTGAAAGGCACACCGCGCTCACGCAAATACCGTTTGGCTTTCTTGCAAAATGTACAGGTCGGTGTGGTGAAAAGGATAACACGCGGGTACTTGTTTTTTTCCTTTTTGGCAACCATGTTTCCTGACGACCTCCTAAATCCTCACGCAACCACGCGTTGAATTTCGGCCAAAAGGTGTTCCTCCGGCACAGCGCCCACCACCCGGCCGGCGCCGTGATTGATCGAAGTGTCCGGCACGCCGCTGACGCCGAACTGATGCACCAGTTCCATAAACTCCGAGGTCTCGACCATCTCCGCCTCGACCATATCGCTTTCCATTGCCATTTGGTGTGCGAGCAACACGGCTCGGGGGCAATACGGTCAGGTAGGGGTGACGAAGACCTGCAGGTGCACAGGTTTATCCAGGGTAGCGAGGAACGCGCGCGTCTGCTGCGACAACCCCGAATCGCGGCTGGAAACGCGCAACAGGTCATGGATCAGCGAGCTGAATTCATGCCCCGCCGGGATGCCCACATAACGGATACCGTAATCCTTCAACCCATCATCATTACGGGCAGTCAGCACCAGCGTGGGCGCTTTATCCACATGATACTGCGTCGCGGTCTCGGCATCCGCTTCCAGGTCAAAAACCTGGATGGAGAGTTTGTCGCTCAGGGAGACGACCTCTTCTGCCATCTGGCGGGTATCTTCGCAGTACGGGCAGTCCTGCGCGCTGCCAAAGAACAACACTTCCACCGGTTCGCGCAGGTCGGCAAACGCCTGTTTGACCTGGTCACGGATCTCTTGATTCAACAATTCGGGCATACAAGCCTCCTTGTAAAGTATGCGCTCACTGAGAGCACGTTTTTTCTCGTCCAGTGGTAGGATGCACAAACAGGCAAAAGGTTACACTTAAACAAAGCGGCGGGGTTGTCTCCGCCGCATTCATTCCAGATACTCTTCCAGATCCAGCCGATGAAACAGGCGCAGGCGCACATCCGGCGGCAGTTGCGGTTCGGCAACCGTCTCGCGGTACAGTTCAATCGTCTTGCGAAGCGTATCCACCACCACGCGGCAATCCTCACAATCGGAGAGATGCCGCTCCAGTTCCCGGCAGAGTTCTGCGCTCAATTCACCATCCAGGTAATCCGACAGCGTATCCAACAGGTGGCGACAGGAAGGCGGGGGGGAAATCGTTTTTTTGCTCACAGTCCACTCGCGGGTAATCGTTCTTTGAAGTATGCCGTCAGCATCTCGCGCAAGGCAAGGCGAGCGCGGTGCAGGCGGGTTTTTACTGCTCCCTCGCTGATGCCCAACACTTCGGCCGTCTGGCGCACCGAAAGTCCCTCCAGGTCTCGCAGCACGAACACCGATTTAAGCGTTTCCGGCAACGCCTCGATGCTTTCATCCAGATAACGGCGCGCTTCCTCCGACATCAGCTCGCTCTCCGGCAGGCAACACCAGTCCACAATCTCCAGTTCAAAGCCTTCAGGATCGGCGTCTTCGAGCGGCGCGTTGACCGACACCGTGGGCAAGGTCTTTTTGCGCAACAGCATCAGCGCTTCGTTGGTGGCGATGCGATACAGCCAGGTGGAAAGCTTCGAACGGCCATCGAAAGCGGGCAGTGCCTTGTAAGCCTTGATGAAGGTCTCCTGGAGGACATCCTCTGCGTCCTGAGGGTTCTGTAACATGCGACTCGCCAGCCGGTAAATCATGCCGGAATAGGCGTCCACCAGACGGGCGAACTCGGCCGCATCGCCCTGACGCAGCGCGGCGAGCGAGAATGTCTCTTCCGATTGTTCTGCCCCTTTAGATGCGTCGAGAGGGCGTTTGGTTACCGGATTCATGGGCGTAATTGTAACATGAAGGGGTGGGCCAATAACGCTGGGTGAAATTTGTCACAATAATTTGTGAATATTATCACTTAGCGAGCCGATGGCGTCTGTTATGATTGCATCAAGCTATTTCACACTACCCACCCAATTTTGGAGACGCTTATGAGTGAATTACGCATTGATGCTCTTCTACCCACCGAAATGGCGCGGCGCGCCGAGTGCATTGGCGTGCGCAAAACCGAACTTCCAGCGAGCAACATGTTCGCTCTGGCTTTGCTGGCCGGAGCATTCATCGCGCTGGGGGCGGTGTTCGCCACCACGGTCGCCGCCGGCACTTCTGATGCGATGCCCTATGGCGTTGTCAAACTGCTTGTTGGCCTGGTGTTCTCCCTGGGGCTGATTCTGGTGATCGTGGGCGAATAATAGAGAAGCGACCTGGATGCAGGATCACCGACCGACTTCCGAACCCCCTCCGGTGCACCGCCCTGACGCAGAGCGGCGAGGGAGAATGCTTCTTCTGTGCGCTTATCCGAAAACTCGAGAAGGGATCGGGGCAGACAACACATCGAGTTCTCACGGCAGTTGAACTCCTGCGTTGAGCCATTTGTGCTACACCGTGGCAAGATGGTCAACTTTTCGCAGAAGTGCAGACGTTCAACTTCTCCCAGCAGTTGAACGTCTCGACCCTCCCGCAGGTTGCGAACCAGCGGGAGGTTTTGGATTGCGACGCCTGGGCGTCGCTTTTCGAAAGCAGCGTGCCCAACCCTCCCCCGGTTCCAAACCCGCGGGAGGGTATAATTCCGCTGACGTCACTTCCGAAGTGACTGTCACCTGACGACGCGACGAAAGGGGCATCCGATGAACCGCAACCTGCTGCTCACGCTCTCGCTCATCCTTCTGCTGCTGGCCGCCTGCCGGCCCGCTCAGACTTCCGAAGTCTCTC
>RFKO01000183.1 GCA_003694235.1 Anaerolineae bacterium | reverse complement strand
CCGGAAGTTTGCGCCGTTGACGAGACGCTGATCTCCAACGTGCTGAACGTGCCTATCGAAAAAGTCCAGTGCGTGCTCAGCGGCGACGCGCACTGCACCTACGTGGTCAGCACCACATCAACCCAAGAGGACAAAGAATGAGCAACTCCAAAGCCCGCCCCAAATGGCAGATTGACGATACCCATCCGCAATACGTCACCCCGCTGGACCAGGCCTTCCGCCAGGTGATTGACCCGGAAATCGGCCTGAACATCATGCAACTGGGCCTGGTGCGCGATGTGCGCATCAATGAAGAAGACAACACCGCCCACATGGTGATGATCATGACCACGCCGTTCTGCCCCTACGCCCCGGCGCTGCTGGAAGCCGCCCGCGCCAGAGCCGAACAGGTTCTGGAGCGCCCCACAACCATCGAAATGGGCATGGAGTACTGGGACCCGTCCTACATGGAAGAGGGGGTCGGCGCGGACTGGGGACTGTTCTGAGTTAATTTCCTTCTTCACAAATCCCCCCCTTCATGTTATCCTTTGCCCCGCTTTCCGCTCCTGGCGCATTCGCGGCGTCAGGGGCAATCCCGTGGAAAGGAGGTAAAGATGCGCGAATACGAACTCGTTTTCATCGTCCATCCCGATCTGGACGATACCGCCACCAATGACCTGGTGGAAAAAGTCAAGGGATGGATCAGCGAAGCGGGGGGTTCGGTCAACAAGGTTGACCCCTGGGGAAAACGTCAACTGGCGTACCCGATCCGCAAACAGAATAGCGGTCAGTATTTCCTGATGCACATCCAGGTCGCCCCTTCCTTCGTTGCCGAACTGGAACGCAACCTGCGATTCCAGGAACAGGTGATGCGCTTCCTGATCACCGCACTGGACAACTGACCTGCGGAGGCTGCAATGAGCCGAGGCCTGAACAAAGTAATGATCATCGGCCATCTGGGGCGCGACCCGGAGATGCGCTATACCCCCTCCGGACGACCGGTCACCACCTTCAGCGTGGCGACCAATCGCACCTGGACGACTACCGATGGCGAACGCCGCACCGACACCGAATGGTTCAACGTGGTGGCCTGGAACAAACTGGCCGAAATCTGCAACCAGTACCTGAGCAAAGGACAACAGGTGTACATCGAGGGACGGTTGCAGACCCGCCGCTGGGAAGACTCCAACGGCGTGCGCCACACTTCGGTGGAGGTGGTGGCCAACGAGATGATCATGTTGGGAGACCGGCGCGGCGAAGAAGCGGATGACATCGCAGACGAGAACGATTTAGAGGACGAATTCCCCTTCTAGCCGCAGCGGAAACCTGAACAGAACAACACACAGGAGTAAGTACCGTGAGCACAAGTCAACGAAGGCGCTACTACCGCCCGCGAACCTGCCGCTTTTGTGCCGACCCTGAAGCCAAGATCGACTATAAAAACGTCGATCTGCTGAAACAGTTTGTCTTTGAAGACGGCAAAATCCGCCCCAAGCGGCAGACCGGCACCTGCGCCAAGCATCAGCGCGCCCTGGCAAAAGCCATCAAGCGCGCCCGGCATCTGGCGCTGCTTCCGTTCGTCGGCGAAGTTCTGCGCTGACTCCACCCATCGACCACAAACGGGCATAGGACTCCCTCCTATGCCCGCCTTTTAATGCCCGCCGTCTCCTGATGAGCGGCAAACGTTCAAGCGTTTATCCAGGAAAATCATGGCCAAACAAAAGAGAATAACCCCTCCCAGCCGCAAACAAATGGCGCGCATCGAGCGCGAGAACCTGTACAGGCGCATCATCATCTACAGCACGATCGCCGTTGTCGCCGTGACCGTGCTCCTGGTCGGCTACGGCGTGCTCAAAGCCAAAGTGCTCGATCTCCGTCAGCCGATCGTCACGGTGAACGGTGACAAAGTGAGTGTGGCCGAGTTTCAGGCACGAGCGCGCTTCCAGCGCCTGCAACTGGTCAACCAGTACAGCAGTTACTACCAGTTCATGGTCAATTTCACGGACGAGAACACGCGTCCGATGATCGAAAACTCCCTGCGCCAGATTCAATTCCAGCTCGAACCGGCCTTCCTGGGCGCACAAATGCTGGACGAAGTCATCACCGACCTGCTGGTGCGGCAGGAAGCCCAAAAGCGCGGCATCACCGTCACGCCCGAAGAGGTGGAACGGTACATCGGCGAGACCTTCTTCATGTACTACCCCGACGGCACACCCACGCCCATCCCCACCCTGGAACTCGTCCCGACTTCCACCCTCTCACCGTTGCAACTCACGCTGGTGGCCTACACCCCCACCCCAACAGCCGAACCGACCACCGAAGTGACTCCCACCCCCACAGAGGCCGTTACGCCCACCGAAACCGCGCCGACCACCGCGCCTCCCACCCCCACCCCTTACACCGCAGAGCAATACGCCGCCAATCTGGCAAAGTACGTGGATTTTCTGCAAACAACCGCCAACCTGACCGAAGCCGACCTGCGCACCTACGCCGAATCGGTGCTCTACCGCCAGAAACTGATGGATGAACTGGCCCAAAACCTGCCGGAAAGCGAAGAACAGGTCTGGGCGCGCCACATCCTGGTGGCGAGCGAGGAAGAAGCGCAGGCCGTGCTGGAGCGCCTGAACGCCGGGGAGGACTTCGCTGCGCTGGCGCAGGAACTCTCCACCGACACCACAACGGCCGAGCGCGGCGGCGACCTGGGATGGTTCTCCCGCGGCGAGATGGTGGAACCATTCGAGGCGGTGGCCTTCGCGCTGCAAATCGGGCAGATCAGCGAACCGGTGCAGTCCGACTTCGGCTGGCATATCATCCAGGTTCTCGGCCATGAGGAGCGGCCGGTTTCGCCGCTGCGTCGCGACACGCTGCAGCAGCAGGCCTTCAACGCCTGGCTGGATGAAGCGCGCGCCGCTGCCGAGATCGAGACCAACCCCAACTGGAGCGATTACGTCCCTACCGAACCGGCCATTCCACCGGAATTACAACTCCCCTGATCTCTACACAAAACGAAACGAAAACGCCCGCTGCAGCGGGCGTTTTTCCGTTATCCGTTCACCACATCGGCAACTTCATCCAGCCGCAAACTGATCACCTGGCTGGCAGAATCGCGCCCCATCGTGATGCCGTAGATCACGTCGGCAGCCTGCACGGTGTTGCGATTGTGGGTGATCACGATGAACTGGGTGTTTTGAGAAAGCTCCAGCAGCAGATCGCGGAAGCGCCCCACATTGGCCTCGTCCAGCATGGCGTCCACTTCGTCCAGCACGCAGAAGGGCGTAGGCGAGACCTTGAGCAGGGCGAACACCAACGCCGTCGCTGTGAGACTGCGCTCGCCGCCGGAGAGCAGCGACAACCCTTGTGTGCGCCGCCCCGGCAGTCGGGCCTCGATTTCGATGCCCGAATCGGTCAGGTTATCCGGGTCGGTCAAAATCAACTGCGCCGAGCCGCCGCCGAACAAGCGGGTGAAAATCTGGCGGAACTCCTTCGCCACCGCCTCAAACGTGGTGCGAAACTCCCGCTCCATCAAAGCGTCCAGTTCGGCGATCACCTGCCGGATATCCTCCTCGGCCTGGTGCAGGTCTTCCACCTGTTCGGTCATGAAGGCATACCGCTGGCTGACTTCTTCATATTCCTGCTGCGCCTCAGGATTGATCGCGCCGATGCGGCGCAGCCGGGCGCGCATTTCCTTGATCGTCTCCCCCAGGCCTTCCGGCAATTCGGTGACCACCGGCAGTTGCTCGACCTCGTCGCCCAGCGGCAGCGGCGTCGGGCCGACCACATTCTCATCATAGCGCAGAGAGACCAGGCCAAAATCGGCCTCGATGCGCTCGCGCCAGCGGTCGAGGGTCTCCTGCTTGCGCGTCAGGTTGAGTTCGGCCCGCGAGGCGCGCTGATCGGCCTTGCTGAGCTGCTTCCGCAGGCGGGTCTCCTCGGCCAGCAACGCATCCTGCTGGCTCTCCGCCTGCGCCAACTCGGCTTCCGCCGGCTCGATCAACGCCTGCAAGGCGGCCACCTCGGCGAGCAAACTCTCTTCCTCAGCGCGCAGCCGGGCGGCTTCATCGCCCAGCGATTGCATCTCGGCCTCCAGCGCCTCGATTTGCTGACGCGCGGAACGGGCGGCCGCCTGCTCCTGCTCCAGCGCCTTTTGCCGTTCCTCTTCCCGCTCACGGGCATGATCCAGCGCCTGCCGGGCCATCAACACCTGGGTGCGCCAGTGGTTGAACTGCGCCTGCTGCTCCTCCAGCGAGATCTCTTCCGCCGCTCTGCGCAGGCGGCGCAGGTCGTCTTCTGCGGAGCGCATCTGCCCTTCGATCTCAGCCTGTTCCTGCCGCAACTTATGCTGTTCGGCCTCCCCTTT
>RFKO01000182.1 GCA_003694235.1 Anaerolineae bacterium | reverse complement strand
CTGCTCTGGTGATTTGGGGGTTGAGCGAGGAGTGGCTGGGGCTTTCGCTGGCCTTTTTGCGAGAGCGGGTGGCCGGCTGGTTCTACCTGCTGCCCTTCATCTGGCTGATTTTGATGACCGAATTGTACGATGTCCATCGGGCTGCAAACCGGCGGCAGGTGAGACGCGGTGTCTTGCAGGCTTTTCTGGTCGGCCTGGGATTGTATTTGATCGTCTATTTTGCCTCCCAAAACCCTTTGCCGCGGCGAGGGGTGGCCGCTTTCCTGGTCATTGTGGCTTTGCTCACGCTGCTCTGGCGGCTGGCGTATTTGAAGATCTTTACCGCGCCGCAGTTCCTGCGGCGTGTGCTGGTGGTTGGCGCTGGTCGGGCCGGACGCACCATTCTGGATGTGTTCAACAATCTCTCGCCGCCGCCTTTTGAGCTGGTTGGCCTGATTGACGACAACCCCGACCTGTTGGGGCAGAAGATCGAAGGGCACGAGGTAATCGCCAGCAGCCGGGAGTTGCTGGATTTGATCGAGCGTCATCAGATCACCGATATCATTGTGGCCATCAGCGGCGCGATGCAGGGAGAGACTTTCCAGACATTGCTGGATGCTCAGGAGCGCGGTGTGGAAATCACCCGTATGCCGGTGGCTTACGAGGAACTCACCGGCCGCGTGCCGATCAAAATCCTGGAGGCGGATTGGATCCTGCGCTCTTTTGTAGATGAGTTTCGCATCAGCGGTTTTTATGACCTCTTCAAGCGGCTGGTGGACATCGTCGGCGGCCTGGTGGGCTGCCTGGTGTTTGCGTTTTTCCTCCCCTTCATCGCGCTGGTTATTTATCTGGATGATGGCTGGCCGATTTTTTACTCGCAGGAACGCCTGGGGAAAGGGGCGCAGGTCTATCACATCATCAAGTTTCGCACCATGCGCAAAGACGCTGAGGCGGACGGCAAGCCGGTGCTGGCCAAAGAGGACGACGAGCGCGCCACGCGCAGCGGCCGTTTTTTGCGTCGAACCCATCTGGACGAACTGCCGCAGTTCCTCAACGTGCTGCGCGGCGATATGAGCCTGGTGGGGCCGCGCTCAGAACGCCCGCAGTGGGTCGAGCATTTCACCCGCCGCATTCCCTTCTACCGCGCACGCCTGTTGGTGAAACCCGGGATCACCGGCTGGGCGCAGGTGAATTTCGGCTATGCTTCCACCGAGGAAGACACCGCCATGAAACTGGAATATGACCTGTACTATATCAAGCATCGCAGCCTGCTGCTCGACTTTCTGATTTTGCTGCGCACCCCTGCCACGGTGCTGGGGATGAAAGGACAATGAGATGACGGTTTCTTTGGTCACGGGTGGGGCCGGTTTCATCGGCTCGCACATTGTGGAAGCGCTCCTTCGGCGCGGCGACCGCGTGCGCGTGTTGGATAACTTCTCCACCGGCAGGCGCGAAAACCTGGCCGCGGTGGCGGGGGATGTGGAGATTCTGGAGGGCGATTTGCGCGACCGCGAGGCCGTGCGGCGCGCTGTGCAGGGGGCAGAGTTGATCTTCCATCAGGCTGCGTTCGTCTCTGTCCCGCTGTCTGTTGCCGATCCGGAGACGTGTTTCGCCGTCAACGTGCGCGGTACGTTCAACCTGCTGGAAGCGGCCCGCCAGGCCGGCGCGCGGCGGGTGGTGTTGGCTTCCAGCGCGGCGGTGTATGGCGAGGCGGAAGTTTTTCCCCTGACCGAAGACCTGCCGACGGCCTCCCTCTCGCCTTATGCGGCCTCCAAGCGCACTAACGAAATTTATGCCGACCTTTACACCCGCCTTACCCCTATGGGCGTGACCGCGTTGCGCTATTTCAACGTCTTTGGGCCGCGGCAGTCTCCGGAATCGGATTACGCCGCCGCCATCCCGATTTTCATCCGCCGCATGTTGCGCGGTGAAGCGCCCGTCATTTATGGCGATGGTCACCAAAGTCGGGATTTTATCTTTGTGGGTGACGTGGCGCGCGCCAATTTGATGGCGGCCGACGCGCCGGCCGCGGCCGGCGGAATCTTCAACATCTGTTCCGGCGAGGAAATTTCGATTTTGGATCTGGTGGCGACCCTGGGGCGCGTGCTCCCTGATGCGCCGCCCCCGCGCTTCGATGCCCCCCGTCCCGGAGATATTTACCGTTCCATCGGCAGCGGGCAGCGCGCCGCCGAGGTGTTCGGCTTCCGCCCACAGGTATCGCTTGAGGAAGGTTTGCGCCAGACGGTGGAGTGGATGCGGCTGTGACCAAAAAACGCTTGTGGGAATGGCTGCGCGCCGTGCTGTGGAAAGCGCCCTTGCGTAACCGGGCGCTGTTGCTGGGCGATCTGTTGCTGATCGTTGTTGCGGTGATGGGGAGTTTCGCCCTGCGGCTGGAGCTCGGCCCGTTGTTCAGCTATTATCTTCCCCAGGCGTGGCGGATGACCGCCCTGGCGCTGGTGATCAAACCGCTGGTGTATCACCTCTTTGGGCTGTACCGGCGCTTATGGGCGTATGCCAGCACGCGTGAACTCAACCTGATCGTGTTCGCTACCTCGGCGGCTTCCACCGCTCTCTCGGTGGCGGTGCTGGTGATGGTCACCTGGCAGGCCGCTCGCCCGAATTTCTTGGGATTTCCGCGCTCGGTGCTGGTGATTGACTGGTTGCTTTCCATCATTCTGGTGGGAGGGCTGCGGTT
>RFKO01000181.1 GCA_003694235.1 Anaerolineae bacterium | reverse complement strand
GACGCGCTGGACGGCGCGCCGGGATTGCACTCGGCCCGCTACGCCCCTCACCCCAACGCCACCGACGCCGACCGCCGCGCCCATCTGCTGCAGAACCTGGTCCCGCACCCTCGCCCGTGGACGGCGCGTTTCCGCTGCGTGGTCGCATTGGTCGAACCCGAAGGGACGGCGCGCTTTTTCGAGGGGGTTTGCGAGGGAGAGATCATTCCCGAGGAACGCGGTGACAACGGTTTCGGGTATGATCCCATCTTCGTCGTGGAGGGATTAGGGCGCACCATGGCTGAGCTGACAATGGAGGAGAAGAATCGCCTCAGTCACCGCGCTCGCGCGGTGCTCGCCGCGCGGCGAGCGTTGGAAGCGCTGGCCAGCCAAGGCGCGGAAGCCTGAAACCGAAACTGCGTGAGCAATGTCACTTCACTCATCCACCAGAAAGGACTATAATCTGCTTCTACGAGGTCGTGTTGCATGCGGTACGCCAGCAGGCATGCCGCCGCACTCCGATCGCCTCGTTGCAGCATCCGCCCTGAGGTATTTTTCCAACTTCTAATAGCGAGGAGGCCAAATGTCAAACCTTAAGAACACCCTTGTGGGTTATGCGACCTACCGGGGGCGTGAAGGGCATTATAGTTTCCTGCTCCATCGCCTGACCGGTTTGGGCACGCTGTTGTTTCTGACGATCCATATCGTGGACATGGCCTGGTTTTACTGGGCTCCAGATATGTTCGAAGAGGCGTTGCGGCTGTACCGCTCCTGGCCGTTCCTGATCGGTGAGATCGCCCTGATTTTCGCCGTATACTTCCACGGCATCAACGGGCTGCGCATCGCCATCGTGGACATGTTCGCGCCGAGTAAATGGGCGATAGCAGCAGAACGCAATGCTGTGCGCTGGACGCTGGTGGGCAGCCTGATCCTGTGGATTCCCTCTGCGTGGATGATGCTCTCCCACGCTGTGGAAGCCAGCAAAGGGGCCGCACACCTGCTCACGAATTTGGGGATTTTCTAGGAGGCAGATGATGGCAACCCGCGAGGTAAAAATTTCCCAGAATTACGAAACCATCGCCTGGAAGTGGATGCGCTACAGCGCCATCCTGCTGATCCCGCTGGTGTTCGGGCATGTGTTGATGCAGGATGTGCTGGTCGG
The DNA here is from genome assembly GCA_003694235.1 of Anaerolineae bacterium. Classification (GTDB taxonomy): domain Bacteria; phylum Chloroflexota; class Anaerolineae; order Anaerolineales; family UBA11858; genus J130. Next base: position 9,419 of record RFKO01000181.1, on the reverse strand, counting down.
TGTTTATCAAATGGATTCGGCCTACGTCGCCAAGCGGCTGAGCAGCTGGTTTTTCCAGGCGTATGATATCGCTTTGCTGGGCTTCGCCTTTGCGCACGGGGTAAACGGATTGCGGCAGGTGCTGCGTGATTTCATCCACAACCCCAAAGTGTTCCGCGTGGTGAGCATCGTGCTGTTCATCTTCTGGCTGGCGATCACGATTTACGGTGGCGTCGCCCTTGTAATGGCAACCCAGGCAAGACTGGCAAGCCTGTAAGTGTGGAGAGAAAACCATGGCAAAAGTGCATCAATTTGAAGTTGTCGTTGTAGGCGCCGGCGGAGCCGGGCTGATGGCCGGGCTGTACGCTTCCAAATCCGCCAAAACGGCAGTCATCAGCAAGCTTTACCCCACCCGTTCCCACACCGGCGCAGCGCAGGGTGGTATCGGCGCCGCGCTGGGCAATCTGGAAGAAGACCGCCCAGAATGGCATACCTATGACACCGTCAAAGGGAGCGACTATCTGGGCGACCAGGACGCGATCGAATTCATGTGCCAGGCCGCCCCTGGGATTGTGTATGAACTGGAACACATGGGGCTGCCGTTCAACCGCACCCCCGACGGGAAGATCGCCCAACGGCGTTTTGGCGGCCACACCAATAATGAAACCGGTCAGCCGGTGACCCGCGCCTGCTACGCTGCCGACCGCACCGGTCACATGATCCTGCAAACGCTGTATCAGCAGTGCATCAAGAACAACGTCACCTTCTTCGACGAGTTCCACGTGCTGGATTTCATCATGGTGAACGGCAAAGCCGCCGGCGTTGTGGCGCTGGAACTGGCCACCGGAGAACTGCACATCTTCCATGCCAAAGCGGTGATTTTCGCCACTGGCGGCCACGGGCGCGTATGGGAGATTACGTCTAATGCCTATGCATACACCGGCGACGGCATCGCCATCGCCCTGCGGCGCGGCATCCCCGCGCAGGATATGGAATTCTTCCAGTTCCATCCCACCGGCATCTACCGCATGGGCATTCTGATCACCGAGGGTGTGCGCGGCGAGGGCGGCGTGCTGATCAACGACAAAGGCGAGCGCTTCATGGACAAATACGCCCCCACCGTCAAAGACCTGGCCTCGCGCGACGTGGTCAGCCGTGCCATGTACATCGAGATGAAAGAAGGGCGCGGCATCGGCGGCAAACGCTATCTCTATCTGGACGTGCGCCCCGAAACGGTGAACAAGTACGCCGCGCTGGACGGCCGCACACGGCCGGACGGCTCGCCTTACGTTGTCACCGCAGAAGAGATCCTCCAGAAGCTGCCGGATATCATCGACTTCTGCAAAACCTACCTGGGTGTTGACCCGGTCAAACAGCCGATGCCCGTGCAGCCCACCGCCCACTACGCCATGGGCGGCATCCCCACCAACATGCATACCGAGATTTTGCTGGACGAAAAGAACACCGTGCTGCCCGGCGGATATGCCGCCGGCGAGTGCGCCTGTGTCTCGGTGCATGGCGCCAACCGCCTGGGCACCAACTCGCTGCTGGACATCGTGGTCTTCGGTAAGGAAGCCGGAATCCGGGCAGCGGAATATGCCCGCGGGGCGGAGTTCTCCCCGCTCCCCGACGATGCCGCCGACTTCGCCCGTCAGCAACTCGACGCGCTGCGCAATGGCAGCGGCAAAGAACGCGCTGCCGATATCGCCCGCGAGATGAAAGAAGTGATGTTCGACCACGTCGGCGTGTTCCGCGTGGAAGAGGGCATGCAACAGGCGCTGGAGAAAATCCGCGAACTCAAGCAACGGTTCAAAGAAGTGCGCGTGGAGGACACCAGCAGCCGCTTCAACACCGAATTGCTGAACTACTGGGAACTGAGCAACCTGCTCGATCTGGCAGAAGTAACCGCTGCCTCCGCCCTGGCGCGCAAGGAGAGCCGCGGCGCCCATGCACGCGAGGATTACCCCGAGCGCGACGACGCGAACTGGCTGAAGCACACCCTCGCCTGGCTGAAGGACGGCGATGTCGAACTGCGCTACAAGCCGGTGACGATTACCAAATACCAGCCGAAGAAGCGGGTTTACTAGGAGAGAATATCATGCAGGTAACACTCGAAATCTTCCGCTTTGACCCGGAAAAAGACACCAAACCGCATTTCGACCGCTTTGTGGTGGATGCGGAACCCGAAGACCGCGTCCTGGATTTGCTGGAGAAGGTGAAGAGTTATCACGACGGGACGCTGGCGTTTCGACGCTCCTGCGCCCACGGGGTTTGCGGCTCCGATGCCATGCGCATCAACGGGGCGAACCGCCTGGCGTGCAAGGTGCTGGTCAAGGATATCGGGACACGCATCAAGGTAGAACCGATTTTAGGGCTACCGGTGGAGCGCGACCTGATCGTAGATATGGAACCCTTCTTCGAGAATTACCGCAGCGTGCTGCCGTACTTCATCAACGAGGAACCCGCGCCGGAGAAGGAACGTCTACAAAGTCCGGAGGCTCGCGCCCGCTTTGACGACACCACCAAATGCATCCTGTGCGCCGCCTGCACCACATCCTGTCCCTCTTTCTGGTCGGATGGCTCGTACTACGGCCCGGCAGCGATTGTCAACGCCCACCGCTTCATCTTCGACGACCGCGATCAGGGCGCCGCGCAGCGACTGGAAATCCTCAACCAGCAGATGGGTGTCTGGCGTTGCCGCACAGCGTTCAACTGCACCGAGGCCTGCCCGCGCGAGATTCACATCACCCAGGCCATCGCCGAGGTGAAGAACGCCATCATCACCGGCCGTCTGGATTGAAGAAGGTGTTGCCCGGCCCGCTTTAGAGAGCGTAAAGCAGGCGAGCGTAACACTTGTGTGAATCAGGACCGCCGTCAGCCGACCGCGGTCGATGAAAGAAGCGTAAGGCGTTCGGCTTCTCTTTCGAAGTCGAACGCCTTGTGTTTATGCTTGTTTTGTCATCGACGCGATGCTATAATTTGCCACGCAGATACCCCGGTAGCTCAAAAGGATAGAGCAAGGCTCTCCTAAAGCCTAGGTTGTGGGTTCGACTCCCACCCGGGGTATCTTCTTCTGGAACGACTCTTGCACACCGGGGGGCGAGGAGGTTCAAAATTGCTTTCGGGAAAAGGCTTTTTCATCTCCAGGCTGGATTTGTGTGAACGCGGCGAGCCACAGGCCATCGCCCTGCGCGCCAGCCGCGCGCGCCTCAGTCACGTGATCATTCAAATAGCCGCGGAAGGCGATCCCCGCAACCGCGGCCTGCTCGCCCCCGCGGTACGGGCGCTGCACGACCAGGGTATCACCGTGTGGGGCTGGCAATTCGTCACCGGTTACCAGCCGCTGGAAGAGGCCCGTCAGGCGATCGCCCAGTTGAAGGCTGTTCCGCTGGATGGCCTGGTGATCTGCGCCGAAGAGGATTACAAACAACCCGGCCGCGAGACCGCGGCCGGCATCTACCTCAACGAACTGCGCTCGGCTTTTCCCGATCTGCCGCTGGCTTTCAGTTCCTACCGTTTCCCATCCTATCACCCGACGCTGCCCTGGCAGGTTTTCCTCTCGTATTGCGATTACAACATGCCCAAAGTGTTCTGGGCCGGGGCGCACAACCCGCGCACGCAACTGGAGCGCAGCTTCAACGAATTTTCCGCCCTGCGCCCCAAACGGCCGATCATCCCCGTAGGACCGGCCTACCCGCTGGGCAACTGGCAGCCGACCGCCCAGGAGGTGCTGGAGTTCCTGCACGCGGCGCAGAATCTGGGCGTGAGCGCGGTCAACTTCTGGCACTGGGACGTGGCCGGGCGCCCCGACCACGCCGCTCTGTGGCAGACGATTGCAGAATTCGATTGGCGCTCGGCCATCATCGGCGAGCCGCTGTTGCAACGCCTGTTCGAGGCCCTCAACCGCCGCGACCTGGCCGCAGTGCAGGGCGTTTACGCCGAGAACGCCGTGCATGTGACACCACAGCGCACCATTGCCGGCCGCGCCGCCATCGGACGGTGGTACGCCAGTCTGTTCGAGGCGCTCTCTCCTCAGGCGGAGTTCGCCACGATAGCGTATCGGGGCACGGCCGGCGTGCGCTACCTGAACTGGCAGGTGCTTTCCCCGGCCAAACCGCCGGCCGCGCCTTCACCGGTTGACCCGGCGCTCTTGCAACAAGGCTATGCGCCGCTGTTCCAGGGCGTGTACTATCGCCGCCTTGAGGTGGAAACGCCTCGCCCTCACATCCTGCACATCGCCCGCGTAGACCTGACGGCCCCCGGCATAGAACTGGTGGTGACCCCGCGTGAAGGTCTGGGAAGCACCACCTCCGCCTTCCTGGAACGCTATGGCCTGCAACTGGCAGTGAACGGCGACGAATGGACGGCGCATGACGATCCCAAAGGTCTGGCCGTCTCGCAGGGCGACATGTACTCCCCTCTATCGGCCGAACCAACGGTTTACATGTCACAGGATAATCGAGTGCAATTCGGCGGCCCGCCGCCACAGCAAATCTGGAACGCGATTTCCGGTTCGCACACGCTGGTGCGCGGCGGCAAAGTGAATCCCAAACTGCTGGAATGCCGTCAGCCGGATTACTGCTACGAGTATGCCGGGCGCACTGCTCTGGGGGTGACCAAAGAGGGGCACCTCTTGCTGGTGGTGGCCGAGGGACTGCCGCTGGCCCTGCGACTGGCGCTCTCTCTACGGGAACTGGCCATCCGCATGGCTGCGCTGGGAGCGCGCGATGCCATTTCGCTGGATGGCGGCGGCTCATCCACCATGGCCGTACAGGCATTCGGCGCGGCCCGCGTGCTGAACATGCCCAGCGACGGTCAGGAGCGCGCGGTCTCAAATCATCTGGGGGTGCGGGCGCGCCCACTGCCCACCCAGTCGCGGCAAGTGCTCCTCGAAGGGGAAGATACAATCGGTTTGAGCCGCGGCCGCATCTACTATCACTTTACCCGCGTCCGACGTCCCAGGTAGGACAGCCCTTCGGCCTGTCCACGCAAGACTGCGCCTTGCGCGCTTACGCACTTCAGCCACGGAGAAACTCCGTGAAATCGTCAGCCTGACTCGGCGAACTCCGTGTCGCCGTGGTTCAACTGCGTGATTCCCCTCAGGGCGTAAGGGGCAGGTCAATGATAAAGGTCGTTCCCTTTCCCACCTCACTGTGGACGCGGATTTTGCCGTTGTGCGCCTCAACAATCGTACGCACGATGGCCAGGCCCAGACCGGTACCGCCGGGGCGTCCATCCAGCGGCCGGGTCTGCTCCACCCGATAGAACCGCTTGAAAATATGCGGCAGGTGACGCGCCTCGATGCCCCGCCCGGTATCGCTGACACGGATTTGGAGCTGTCCGGGCTCCTCGGAAGCCTCTACAAACAGGTGCACCTCACCGCCGGCAGGTGTGTGATTGAGCGCGTTGGAAATCAGGTTATCCAGCACGCGACGTAGCTGCTCCTCATTCCCCAGCACAGGGGGAAGGTCTTTGTCCACGTGGTGCGCCAGCGCAACACCGTGCTTCTGCGCCCGCACGCGGAACATCTCGCACGTCTCTTCCACAATCACGCCCAGATTGACCGGCGCGTAATCACCCTGCCCCGCCCCGGCCTCGATGCGCGAGAGGTCGAGCAATTCATTGACCATAAACGTCAGGCGATCGATCTCGTGATCGACATCATGCAGAAAGCGTTGAGCGATCGCCGGCTCGTTCCACGCCCCTTTCAACAAAGCCTCGACGCGCAGTTTGATCGTGGTTAAAGGCGTGCGTAACTCGTGGCTGGCGTTGGCTACGAAATCCTGCAAATTGTTCACATGCTCCTCCAGCCGATCGGCCATGCGGTTGAACGTGATGGCCAGCCTGCGCAACTCCGGCGGCCCGGAGGGTGTGGCGCGAGCGCTCAGGTCGCCGGAGGCAATCTGCTCGGCGCTGTGCGTCAGGCTGCGGATCGGTCGGGTGAGCGAGCGCGCCAGCAAGGCGCCCCCCACGCCAACCAGCAAAAGCAGGCCGCCGAGGAAAACCAGCAACATCCGATTGGCGCGCCGGGCAGGCGCGAGAACCAGATCATAGGGAAGGCCCAGGCGCAAAATACCCATGACATGGTCCTCATGCTCCACCCGCACCGCCACATAAAGATACAACCCTCCCGCCTCACTCTCACGAACGACGTCGCCTTCCCCGCGGTCACTCTCAAGGGCCAGTTGAACCTCCGGCGCGGTCAGCGACGTGGCAGTTGAAGGGCTGCTAAGCCGATTGTCTGCGATGGGGACGCCATCCGGCAAAAACAGCGTGTAATGCAAATCTGGCTCGTCCGAAAGCCAGTGCGCCAGGGTGGCGTTGACGCTGCTCAGCGCGACCTCCCCCTCTTCGTATTTGTGCAGCACATCTTCCAGCACATTGCTGGCGGTGAAACCCAGGTCTTCCAGGCGGTTGTGACCCTGCTCCTCGGCAGCGCTCAGATTCGCGCGGCTGGCCACCGTGTACAGGGAAAGTGCCACCAGCAAGGCCACCCCCAAATGCGAAAGGATGAGACGCCGGTTGACCGTTGCGAAAATCATTCAAACTCCTCGGGAGCGGCCATACGATAACCGTAGCCGCGCACGGTCTGGATCAACTTAGGGCTGGCCGGGTCATCCTCCAGCTTCAGGCGCAGCCAGCGGATATGCACATTGAGCGTGCGCAAATCACCAATCCAGTTGTTTCCCCATACCAGGTCAATCAATTTATCCCGGCTGATGGCAACGCCGGCGTTTTTCATCAATACGGTCAGCAAATCAAATTCACGCGCCGAAAGATCAATTTCGCGGTCGCCTTTGAACACTCGCCGCGCCTGAACATCGAGCCGTACATCACCGACGGTGTAAACGTTGGCAAGCGAACCTTTACGGTCCAGATCGACCCGCCGCAGCACGGCGCGCACGCGCGCCAGCAACTCGCGCGAGGCAAAGGGTTTGGCCAGGTAATCATCAGCGCCCAGCTCTAAGCCCATCACCCGATCCATTTCACCGTCTCGGGCGGTAAGCATGATCACAGGCACGGTGCTGGTGCTGCGAATATGCCGGCAGACATCCATGCCGCTGATGTCCGGCAACATAATATCCAGGATCACCAGATCAAAGGCGGCGCGCTCCACTGCCTGAACGGCCTCTGATCCTGTGGCCGCCGTCTCCACATCAAAACCTTCGCTTTGCAACAGATAGCTCAGCGAATCGGAGATCATTGGATCATCGTCAACAATCAGTATGCGCGTCATGGCCTCCTCCAGGCGTAATCTGGCAAAGTACATCCTCCTCAAAGCAAGGGGGCACAGTGAGCTTCGCAGAAATCGCCGCGAATTCACTCGCCGCTAACCAGATGTAGCCTAAGTATACCGGAAATCGGCAGGTGTTAACCGACACTTAATTCCGCGGGCCGGTATTTTAACCACAACTCAGAATACACTCGCTAAACTTAGAACCAAATGAGAGGCTCACCGTATTTCTCTCCGGCTTCGATCATCATGACCCTGGGGTCACTGCTGGCCATTGGCATCTGGCTGACCGTGCGGGGAGGGCTGGTCTTCAGCCCCGGCAAGCTCAGCGCACAAACGCAGCCAAACGTGGCGTTGCAGGGTTTTACCTCTCACGCCGACTTTGAGGCTGAATGTCGGCGCTGCCATCAGCCGCTGGACACCACCCAGGACACGCTCTGTTTAGAGTGTCACGCCAGTGTGAAACAACAAATGGAGACGCAAAGCGGCACGCACGGCATGATCGAAAGCAGTATGGAATGCCGGCGTTGTCATCCCGATCATCGCGGACGGGATTTCAACATGATCACCCCCGCGCTGGCGCTTTTCGATCACACCAACACCCGCTTTCAGCTGTTGCGTCACTCGCTGGATTACCAGGGCGCTCCGCTGACCTGCTCGTCCTGCCACATCACCGTAATGGGCGCGCAGTTTGGGCTGATCGAAAATGTCTGCCGCGACTGTCATGCTTCGGCCAATGCGAACTTTATGGAACAACACACGCTTGATTTCGGCCTCGACTGTCTGGCATGCCATGACGGACTGGACAGCATGGCACGCTTCGACCACAACACCACACAGTTCCCTCTGGAGGCTGCGCACGCTCAGGCCCGCTGCGCCGATTGCCACCAGCAAGGGAACTTCTCCAACCTCTCCGGAGACTGCCAGACCTGCCACGAGGAGCCCGAGGTGCATCGCGGCCTGTTCGATCCAAACTGTTCTCTTTGCCATACCACACTTGCCTGGAAGCCCGCCGTGGTAAACGGTCGAGCTTTCGATCACGCCCTGACCACGCGCTTCAGCCTGCAACGCCATGCACAAAACTTCGACGGCGGGGCGATTTCCTGCCTGACCTGTCACCCGCAATCGGTCAACAATTTCGAGCAAACCACGTGCATCCAATGTCACGCAGCGGGAGATGCAACCTTTATGAGCGAGCACCAGGCATTGTTCGGGAACGACTGCCTGGCCTGTCACGACGGCGTGGACCGCTTCAGCGATTTCGATCACGCCGCTGTGTTCCCTCTGACCGGCAAACATGCCGGCGTGGACTGCGCCACCTGCCACGTCAACCAGCAATTCCTGGGCATGACTTCCGATTGTGTCAACTGCCATCAGGAACCGGCGATTCATGCCGGCTGGTTTGGCCTGAAATGCCAGTATTGCCATACCGATACAGCCTGGGTGCCCGCGCGGTTGAAGATCCATCCTTTCCCGCTCGACCATGGACGGCAGGCGCCTTCTTCTTGCGAAACCTGCCATCTGGGCGCCTACACCGAATACACCTGTTATGAGTGCCATGAACATCAACCGCAGGCGATTGCCGGGTCTCACGCCGCGGTGGGGATTTCGGCGCAGGAACTCCCCGCCTGCGTGCAATGTCACCCGGCCGGTGAAGTACAACCACAAGACACTCCCTGATTTGCGGAGGTAACGTATGAAAAACCTGTTTCTTCTCTTCCTCAGCGCCGTGGTGGCCATCGTGATGACCACAGTGGGCGGTGTGGCGCTGGCCGAGGCGGCACCTTTCCACCCCGGCGACGCCTTGTACCCCGTCCAGCGCTTTGTGGAAAACCAGGCCCTTTTCCGCCCCACGGCGAACGACAAGGCCTCCTGGTATGTTCAACTGGTAGAGCGCCGCGCCGCCGATCTGGCACAGCAGGCAGGCTCCGCCAATCAGGCAGACGCTCTTTCTGCCTTCGACGAAGCTGTGCTGCAGTCGGCCCGCTGGCTGGCGCAGGCATCACCGGACACCAAAGCAGCCCTGCAAACGCGTCTGAGCGGGCTGTTCACACAAGTTCAACCTCTCCTGGAAACCTGGTCAGCGGGCAGCCAGCAGGAACAAAGCCAGCTGCTCGCCGTGCAGGCTCGCCTGGAGACCTTCCAATCGCTGCTGGCGAACGGCGATCTGACGCCCGCCGAAGCGGCGCGCATCACCGGTGATGCG
>RFKO01000019.1 GCA_003694235.1 Anaerolineae bacterium | reverse complement strand
TTGTCAGCCGCCGAGCAGCTTGCGGACGGTCTCCAATTGGCCGGCGCTGCCGAGCTTTTCGTTCTTGGCGGCGATGAAACGGGCGTACTCTTGCATGAAGATTTTGCCGGGTTTGCGCAGGTCGATATTGTCGGGGTGGTCGCGGAAATATTCGCGGTGGACGCGCGTCCATACCAGACGGCCATCTGTGTCGATGTTGATTTTGGTCACGCCGAGCTGAGCGGCGCGCTTGAACTGATTGGCATCAACGCCTTTCGCGCCAATCAGTCTGCCACCGGCGGCGTTGATGCGTTCTACCTCTTCCTGGGGGACCGAACTGCTGCCGTGCATCACCAGGGGGAAGCCGGGCAGGCGTTTCTGGATTTCCTCCAGCACGTCGAAACGCAATGCCTGTGTGCCGCTGAATTTGTATGCCCCGTGGCTGGTGCCGATGGCGACGGCCAGCGAGTCGCAGCCGGTGCGCTCCACGAACTCGGCGGCCTGATCTGGGTCGGTGAGTTTGGCGTCGGCTTCGTCCACCGATACGTGTTCTTCCACCCCGCCGAGCATGCCCAGCTCTGCTTCGACCACGATGCCTTTTGCGTGAGCAGCCTCGACGACGCGGCGCGTGATGGCGATGTTCTTCTCGAAGGGCTCGTGGCTGGCGTCAATCATCACCGAGCTGTAGAAACCGCTTTCAATGCAGTCATAGCAGGTCTGTTCGTCGCCATGATCCAGGTGGACGGCGAAAATGGCCTCCGGAAAGATTTCCTCCGCGCTGCGAATCAACCCCTCGAGCATGGTTTTGTGGGTGTAGGCGCGCGCGCCTTTGCTGATCTGAATGATGAACGGTGCTTGCGAATCGATGTTCCCCTGAAACAGCCCCATGGTTTGTTCCAGGTTGTTGATGTTGTACGCCCCAATGGCGAACTTCCCGTAGGCCGCCTCGAACAATTTTTTGGTGGTTACAATCATAAGATCCTCCAGGTGTGTCGTCGTGGATGAGAATATTATAAAGCAAGAAGGCGGCTTTTTGGGAGACTCGCCGGCGTGGTGCTGCCGTGCAACTGGAATGGATTTTGTGCGTATATTTTTTTGCAGTTTTAGAAAGCGTTTCGTGCTGGGCGTTGCTTTTTGGCGGCTATGCCGCTATAATGACATCAACGGTTTGAAGATGATTGGAGGAAAACATGACAGACCTGTTTGAGCGCGTTACCGGCGATCAGGATATTTTCAAGCAGATTGCCAGTAAAATCCCCGGTTTCGGCGGCTATGTGGAGCGACAGAACCGGCGCGCCGCGGATAAGTTATTGCGTGAGACGGTGGCAGACCGCTTTGAGGAGCTTTACCGGCGGATCTCTGCTGTGCAGGCCGATTTCGTTGGATCGGGGGATTTGCAGTATGTGGACGACCTTGAAAAGGCCGCGCTGAAGATCCGCACCTTCATTGATAAAATCCGGCGGGCTGCTTATGGATATTCGGGGTTCTTCGATGCAGTGAAGATCAATGAGGATGAGCTGGCGCAATTGTATGCCTACGATGCTGCCTTGCTTGACCTGGTGGACACCGTTGGGCGAGCTATTGACAATGTGGAAGCCTCGGTAGGTAGCGATGGTTTGCAGGCTGCCATTCGGCATTTGATTACTCAGGCTCAGGAATGCCTCACTGTATTTGAACGCCGCAGCGAGGTAGTTACTCAGAGCGGTGATTGATTGCTGATGAAATAATGTGGAGGACTGAAGATGGCGCGGATTTTTGATGTAATTGAATATCCCGATGAAATGCGGGATGTACTGGTCAAGCGGTTCCCGGAGAGCGGGCCGGGTGATTTTCGCATTGGCTCCCAGCTGATCGTGCGCGAAAGTCAAGCAGCGGTTTTCTTCCGCGATGGGCAGGCATTGGATGTGTTTGGCCCCGGCAGGCATACCATAGCCACGGCCAATATCCCTCGCCTGATCGATCTGATTGGAAAAGCGTTCAACGAGCGCACTCCGTTCCCGGCGGAAGTGTACTTTGTCTCTATGCGCGAATTCGTGGATCGCAAATGGGGCACGCCGCAGCCGATTATCGTGCGCAACCCCGGCATGGGGCTGGGCGTGGCCTTGCTGCAGGGATTCGGCACCTACAGCTACCAGGTGGCCGATCCGCAGCAATTCGTCACCCAACTGGTTGGCTCGTTTGGTGTGTATCGCACCAATGACATCGAAGACCGACTGCGCGCCGTATTGCTCTCCGATCTCACGGATTTGCTGGGTGAGACGGCGGCCAATCACAGTGTGGTAGAGCTGATTGGCATGGTGAACGAGCTCAGCGCGGGGGTGCGCGCCAAAGCGCAGGATCACTTCGCCTCGCTGGGGCTGACGCTGAAATCCTTCCTGATCGCCAATCTTAAACCCAGCGATAAGTCGGCCGAGGAACTGCGCAATATGGGCATGCTGGATATGGCCACGTATACCCAGTTGCAGGCGGCCGATGCGCTGCGCGATGCGGCTCAAAACCCCAGCGGCGGCGCCGGTTTGACCGCCGGCATCGGCGCTGGGTTGGGGGTGGGCAACGTGCTACAGCAATCGCTCCAGGGAATGACCGGCGCCCAGGCTCAGCAACAGGCCGGCGGTGCACCCGCCCTGCCCGATGTGATGACGCCCTCGGAAGCGGCCTCTTTCCTCAAGGTCTCGGAAGAGGATGTGATCGCCGCTATTGAGGCTGGCGACCTGAAAGCCCGTAAGTTGGGGAAGGCCTATCGGATCAGCAAGAAGGCGCTGGAAGATTTCCTCAACGGCTGAG
>RFKO01000180.1 GCA_003694235.1 Anaerolineae bacterium | reverse complement strand
CGATCCTGCACCACCACGGTGCGCCCCAACAGCAAATCCACCGCCGGGCGCAATTCCGGGGGAGATTCCACCAGATCGGCGGCCAGGCCGAAAACGCCCTCCGCAGGCTCCACATCCAGAGGCGTGTCGGGCGAGAGCGAGTCCAGCGGCAACACAGCCCCGCGCGCCGCATTGCTCAACAGCGTATCCAGCGCCGCATCCAGTTCCTCATCTTGCTGCAACAACACGGCATCCAGAAATTCGCCCAGGGCGGCCGCGATGGCGGTCTCGAAGCGGGGTTCCACCTGCAAATGACTGCTCAATGCCCCCTGCGCGCCGCGCAGCCTGCCCTCCCGCACCGAGCGCAGCAACACCTGCGTACCGGCTGCATAACCGGAAAGCGCGGCCTCCGCCTGTTCCAGCACGCGCAACCGGGCTTGCAGGCTCTCCAGGCGTGCTTCCGCCGCGCGCAGGGCATCCTGCGCCTCGCTGCGCGCCTGCTCCAGCCGGGAGACAGCCCCCTGTTGCTCGCGGAAGGTCTCCTCCGCCTGGGCGAGCTGGTGCTGCGCATCGGAAAGCTGCTGCTGCGCGGTCTGCACCCCGGCCTCAGCGTGCCGCAATTGCTCGGCGGCCTGTTGCAGGCGCGCCTCCATCTGACGCAGTTCCTCACGTTGCCGCTGCGCCTGGTGACGGTATTCCTCCAGACGAGCGCGGGCCGCGGCCTGCCGGGTCAGCAGCGCCTGCAGCGTATCCTCCTGCTGACGGAGGGCCTGCACCGCCTGTTGACGTGCCTGCCGTCGTGCCTCCAGCTCATCCTGCGCCGCCTGCTGCCGCGAGACGGCCTCCTGCAATTCCCGCTCCCGGCTGCGACATTCTTCCCCAGCCGCCTCCAGCCGCTCGCGCCAGAGCTCTTCCCGCTGCAAGGCGCGCTGCAAAGCATCCTCGCGCTGCTGCTTCTGCGCCTCCAGCGAACGCAACCGCTCCTCGGTCACCGCCCGCCGGCGGGCGATCTCCTCGCGATGGGCGTGCAACTGCGACATCTGGCGATGCCACGAGCCTAAACGGGCGCGCACGCCCTGCAGGTTCTCGCGAAAAGCGGCAACCCGCTGTTCCAGGTCTGCCTGACGGGCGCGCACTTCCTCCAGCACAGCCGCCTCCTGCTGCGCCAATGCCTGCGCCTCGCCCAGTTCTTTCAACGCTTTGTTCCAGTGATAGCCATACCATTCTTTGAGCAACAGCCTCAGGTCGGCTTCCACCTGACGATACTGGCGGGCGCGCTCTGCCTGCCGCTCCAGGCTGCGCAGGCGGGGTTTCAACTCCGCCAGAATGTCTTCCACCCGCTCCAGGTTGCGCCGGGTGTTCTCCAATCGGCGTTTGGCCTCCTCGCGACGGGCGCGGTACAGACCAATGCCGGCCGCCTCCTCGAACAGGCGGCGACGCTCGTCCGCCCGCAGCGAAAGCGCCGAATCCACCAGCCCCTGCCCGATGATGGTGTAAGTGCGCTCAGACAAACCGGAGTTTCCCAACAATTCCAGCACATCCTTCAAGCGCACTTTCTGGCCGTTGATCAGATACTCGTTCGTACCATCGCGGTAGGCTCGCCGTCCGATGGAGACCTCGGTGAATTCCACCGGCAGCCAGCCGTCCGAGTTGTCGAACAGGATTTCTACCGAGGCCATGCCGGCGCGCGGGCGTTGGTCCGAACCGTGGAAAATCATGTCGCTGGTGCGTTTACCGCGCAGCAGGCCATAGGACTGCTCGCCCAGCACCCAGCGGATGGCATCGGCGATGTTGGACTTCCCCGACCCGTTGGGGCCAACGATGCAGGTCACGCGCTCGGCCAACTCGAAGGTGGTCCGGCCGGCAAACGTTTTGTAACCCTGGAGAACAAGAGATTTCAAACGCATGAAACCGCCCTAATCAAAGGAAATCTGCCGCAGCGCCTCGCGGGCCGCCTGCTTGGCAGCCGCCTGCTTGCTATGCCCCTGCCCGCGACCGACCACTTCGCCATCCACCAGCACCACAACCTCGAAGGTCTTGTCATGGTCTGGCCCGAAGGCCGCCACCGTGCGGTAAACCGGCGCCCCCTGGCCGTGCGCCTGCGTCAACTCTTGCAGGCGGCTCTTCGGGTCCTGCAGATCGCCGTTCTGGTAAATCTGCGGCGCCGCTTCGGCCAGCAAAGGGGTGATAAAACGGGTGACAGCCGGCAGGCCGCCGTCGAGATACAGTGCGCCGATCAGGGCCTCGAAGGCGGCGCACAGCAGCGTAGAACGCTCTCTTCCGCCCGATTCCGCCTCGCCGCGTCCCAGACGCAGCGCGTCGCCCAGCCCGATCTGGCGGGCGAAACCGGCCAGCTGCTCGGTGCGCACCAGCGCGGAACGCATGCGCGTCAGCTCGCCTTCGGCCATCTCTGGATACTGGTTATACAGCCAGGCACCGACCACGAAATCCAGCACCGCGTCGCCCAGAAACTCCAGACGCTCGTTGTCCTCTACCCCTGGGTGCTCGTTGATGAAAGAGCGATGGGTCAGCGCGCGAGTGAGCAAACCCCAATCGCCGAATTCCAATCCCACGCGCTGCGCAAACGCACGCGGCGATTCCCCCGCGGGATATCCCTGAGTGGATGACATCTATACCTCCTGAGAACTCAGGGACCGGGAGACACCCACAACGACCGTTGAGTGTCTCGCGGTCCATCAGTTCACGAGTTGTTCGGCTGCTAAGAACCGCCGAACAACGCTGTTACATGTGCTAGCCGGTCAAATCTATGCATAACGGCGCACGACCAGCACGGCGTTATGGCCGCCAAAGCCAAAGGCATTGCTGATGGCCACCTCAACCGGCACTTCGCGCGCCTGATTGGGCACATAATCCAGGTCACACTCCGGGTCGGGCGTCTGATAATTGATGGTGGGCGGGATGCGCCCTTGATGCACCGCCAGCGTACAGAAGATGGCTTCCACTGCGCCGGTGGCGCCCATCATATGCCCGGTCATGGACTTGGTGGACGAAACGGGGATATTATACGCCAAATCGCCAAAAGCGGCTTTAATGGCGCGCGTCTCGGCAGCATCATTGAGCGGGGTAGCCGTACCATGAGCGTTGATGTAGCCCACCTCCTCGGGATTGACACCGGCGCTCTGCAAAGCCAGGCGCATGGCCCGCGCACCGCCCTCCCCGTTTTCAGCCGGCGCGGTGACATGAAAGGCATCAGCCGTGGCCGCATAACCGGCCAGTTCGGCGTAAATCTGCGCGCCGCGGCGGCGGGCATGACTCTCGCGCTCCAGCACCAACACAGCAGCGCCTTCTCCCATCACCAGGCCATCACGGTTTTTGTCGAAAGGCTGCGGCATCCCTTCCGGCTGCTCACGCCGCGCCATCGCGCCCAGCCGGTCGAAAGCCGCCACCCCCACCTCGGTGATGGTGGCCTCGCTCGCCCCCGCCAGGGCGACATCCGCCATACCGCTCCGCAACATCATCCAGGCCACGCCGATCCCGTCCGCCCCCGAAGCGCAGGCCGAGGCCACAGAAAAGGCCGGGCCTTTAAAGCCGTATTCGATGCCCACCAGGCCAGCGGCGCCATTGGCCATCAACATCGGGATGGCAAAGGGACTGACCCGCCGCGGCCCCTGCTGAAACAGGGTGAAACCGGCGTCTTGCAAAGCCTGCAAGCCCCCTACCGCCGAAGAGATCAGCACCGCCACGCGCCCCGGATCCAGGCGCTCAATCTCCAGGCCGGCATGCTCCACCGCTTCTTTGGCCGCGGCCACCGCCAGCTGCTCGAAGCGGTCCCGCCGACGCGCTTCGCGCGCCGGCATGTACTCCTTTGGATCGAATCCTTTGACCTCGCAGGCAAATTTGACCAGATAGTCGCTGGCGTCGAAATGTGTGATCGGCCCCACTCCCGAAACGCCGTTCAAGGCGTTCTCCCAGGTCTCGCTCGCCGAAAGGCCCAGCGGCGTCAACGCCCCAAAGCCGGTAATAACGATTTTTTCGCTCATTGTATGCCCTCTGACTCCGTGAATCTCGTGTCTCTCTTGAAGCGATCAGGCGCACAACAGAGACCGCCGGGGTTTCACCCCTGTCTGCCAGGCGCACCCCATCCCCACTTTGGCGTTGTGCTGGCAAAAACGCGGCAATGACATGGCCGCAGCCTGCACGTTCTCCGCGTGAACCCGTACAACAGCACACTGCCCATTCGTCTGCAGGCTGAAAGCAACCTGGCGCGCAAGCCAAAACCTGCAGGCTGAGCAGATATTTTCAGCAACCTCGTGCTCACTCCGAGACGGGGGTTTTCAAACCAGAGCCGGTGAGGATCACCACAACAGGCTGAGGCAAATCCTCGCTCAGACGCGCCAGCGCTCCCCACACCACAGCAGAGGTTGGCTCTATATAAAACCCCCGCGCCGCCAGTTGGTCGCGGCCTTCACAAATGTCCTGCTCTGCCACTACAACGAAACAGCCCCGCGAGCGTTTGACCGCCTCCACCACGGCCTGCGGCCGGAGGGGCCGTACAATGCGCACCCCTTCAGCCAGCGTCTCGCCCTCGGCCATCTGTTTCGCCGCCTCTTCGCCATCCCGCCACCAGGCAGCCAGGGGCGCGCAGGCTGCCGCCTGCACCCCAATCAACCGCGGCAAGCGCCGGATCGAACCGCCCGCCAGCAATGCCTCGAACCCGCGCGCCATCCCCAGCAGCAAACTGCCCTGACCGGCGGGACAGATCACCGCCCCCGGAGCGCCGCCCAGTTGTTCCACCAGTTCAAAAGCCACGGTCGCAAACCCGGCCAGACCGATCGGCAGCCAGGCATGACTGGCATATACCATTCCCTGCGCGGCATCCCGCTGCACTGCCTGACTGGCGCGCGAGCGCGGCCCCGGAACGGACACCACATCCGCCCCATAGGCGGCGATTTGAGCGCGCTTGGGACCAGAGGCATAGGAGGGCACATAGATCCGCGCCTTGATGCCGGCGCGAGCCGCATAAGCCGCAAACGAGGCCCCGGCATTGCCGGAGGAATCCTCCACCGCCAGACCGACCCCTCGCCGCGTAAGCCAGCTCACCAGCACCGCCGTCCCCCGATCTTTGAACGAGCCGGTCGGGTTGAGATATTCCAACTTGAAAGCCACCGGCTCCCCCAACACCTCCGCCCACACCAGAGGCGTATCCCCCTCACCCAGCGTGACCGGGGGCAGTTCACCCATCCCCTCGAAAGAAGGCCGAAAACGCCAGATGCCCGGCAGGTCGCCCTCCTGATCACTCAGCCGGTACGGAGACACAGCAGAAAAATCAAAGACGCTACCGCACTGCTCACAACGGTAGGGAGTTGCATCTTCGGGGTAAGGCGCCCTACAGGAGGAACACACCAACACCGTTATCGCCCCCTACTCACCCGCCGAGGG
>RFKO01000179.1 GCA_003694235.1 Anaerolineae bacterium | reverse complement strand
TCTCCCATCCAAAAGTATGCCGGCAAAACCCCTCCGGCGCGGGATGTCGCCTGCCCAGAGTTCGGCTACACTCGCAAGTGATGCCTGCTTGAAAGCACATGAACCACGGAGTTCGCTCCGCGTTGCGCAAAATGAATCCACCGCAGAGCACGCAGAGACCGCTGACACTTTTGAAGCGCACCTTTCTCTGCGCCCTTTGCGCTCTCCGCGGTGAATTTGCTTCTGCAGTGGACGCATAGATTTGAGGAAAGGAAGACAAACCATGAAACGCACCCGCTACTTCGCTTTGCTCGCATTGGTCGCCGCCGTGCTGGCGTGCAACCTCCCTGCAGGCCCGCGAGCCGCGAACGCTGCCGTCGAGAGCGCCTCGCCCACCCAGACGGCGCCCTCGCCCTCTGCCACGGCCACGGCGCGCCCCACCCTCACCCCGACATCTCCGCCAGCCCTCACGCCAACCATCCCGCCGGAGAACAGCCGCCTGGCGTATAGTGAGGGGAATAGCCCCTGCCTGATGAAACCCGATGGCTCTGAGCGGCAGTGCTTCCCCCCGCCGGACGATTTGCAATTGCGGGGAACACCCGGCCATCTTGCCTGGTCGCCTGCGGGCACACATCTGGCCTATTTCCAGGGAGTGCGAGAGTTGCTGCTCCTCGATTTGAGAAGCGGTCAGACGACGCTGCGTTACCGCACCGAGGGCGAGATAGGGAACTACGAGCAGCTGGGAAGCGGCCCGGCCTGGGACGCGACGGGAGAACACCTCGCCGTTACCGTCGAAAACCGGCTACATGTCTTCCCCCTCGAAGCCGAGACCGAGGCCACCGAAGTTGCCACGGACGTTTGGGGGGAGAGCAGGAACTACAGCCCCTACAGCCTGGCATGGACGGCGGACGGAACGCACATACTCTACCTCAGCGGGGGGAAGGAATACGGCGAACTGGCCGGCCTGGCAATCAGCGATTTGAACCATCCGCAAAGCGAACACTTGCTCGTACCCGGGGCGATTCAGTTCGCCCTCTCCCCCGACCGCTCGCAGATACTCTACTCCCTGGAAGGCGGCGGAGTGTATCTGGTAGATGGCCGCTGCGTGGACGCAGCCTCCGGCCTGGATTGCGTGGCCGACGCTCGCCTGCTCGCGGAAACGGACGCCGCGCTGAGCGGCGGGTTCACGTTGTGGCACTTCCGCTGGTCGCCGGATGGCCGCTTTATCCTGGCGGCTTCACAACCCATGATAGGGCGCATCTACCTGCTGGATGCCGCCACGGGGGAATTCCTCCCCCTGCCGGACGAAATCGCCAACGGCGGGTACACCTACTTCCGCTCGCCCTCTCCCTGGTCGCCGGATAGCCAGCAGATCGTGCTGACCTACGCACGCGATGGCGGCATCACCCCCAGCCATCTCACCATTTACGACCTGGAAAGCCGGCAATGGTACGACATCACGGACTTCGAGAACGAGAGCACGTACCGCCAGGCCAGCTGGGGATTCCTCGCGCCCTGAATTGCCGGACCAGCCTCAAGGCAGGCCGCGCGCGATCGACCGCTTCCAGAGTTTCCAGACTGAATTAGGAAAATTTGTTAGATTCCACCACCGGGAGATGGACATTTGTCAGTTGCCAAAACCGGTGGATGTGAGGATAATTTAGTGAACAGTGAACAGTGAACAGTAAGCAGTGAACAGTAAACAGTGAAAAAGGAGATGCGCTTATGGCTATGTTGATTAAACCTGCCGAGGAACTGAAAGCCGCCCACCGTGTGCTGGCAGAATACGAATACGAGCTACGCCCCGTAGAGCGCGGCTACGCCAACCGCACTCTTTACATCAACCTGGAAGATTTCACCATTAAAGAGAAACCGGTCACTCAGCAGATGAAAGACCTGTTCACCGGCGGGCGCGGCTTCGGACTATGGCTATTGTGGAACGCCATCAACGACGACACCCAATGGGACGATCCCGAAAACGCGCTGATCATCGCCAACGGCCCGATCGGCGGCATGACTGCCTATCCCGGCCTGGGCAAAGCCACCGTGGTGACTCTCTCCCCGCTGACCAAGAGCGTGATCGACAGCAACGCGGGCGGCTACTTCGCCCCTTACCTCAAGTTCTCCGGCTTCGACGCGCTGGAGATCCAGGGCAAGGCCCCCGCGGACGTGTTCGGCGAAGTCATCATCGTGATCGACGGCGACACTGGTCACATCAGCATCGAGACCGCACCATTGGAAGACATCGACTCACACCTGATCGCCAATGAACTGGCCGAAATTTACGGCACCGGCAAGCGCGGCAAATACGGTATCTCCACCGTGACCGCAGGGCAGGCCGCCGATCACATCCGCTACGCGGCGCTCAACTTCTCGTGGTATGACGTGCGCCGCAAAGAGATGCGCGTCAAGCAGGCCGGGCGCGGCGGTACCGGGCGCGTCTTCCGAGATAAAGGGCTGAAGGGCATCGTAGTCAAATTCAACAGCCTCTCCGGCACGGTCAACAACCCGGTGGACATGCTGCTGATCCGCAAGGCCGGCAAGCGCATCAACAAGGAAATCGCCGAACTGGACGATCATCAGAACCAGATGCGCAAAGTCGGCACCGCCCATCTGGTGGGCATTATGGATCACTTCGACCTGCTGCCGGTGCACAACTTCCGCTTCGGCTCGCATCCCGAGGCGCACAATCTGGACGCGGAGGTATGGAAAGCCAAGTTTACCCAGGGCATCAACGATTCCTGCTGGGCGGGCTGCACGCTCTCCTGCTCGCACGGCGTGGACGGCTTCCCGCTGCAGACCGGTCCCTACGCCGGGCAGGAAGTGCTGGTGGACGGGCCGGAGTACGAGAACGCCGCCGGCCTGGGCGCCAACCTGGGCATTTTCGACCCGCTGGCCGTGCTGGAACTCAACTTCTACTGTGATACCTACGGCGTGGATACCATCTCCTTCGCCAACAGCGTGGCCTTCTGCATGGAATGTTGGGAATACGGCATCCTGGACGCCGAGAAAACCGGCGGCCTCGATCTGACGTGGGGCAACGCCAAAGCCGCGCTCGAAATTCTGCACCAGATGGCGCGCGGCGAGGGCTTCGGCGTGATCGTCGGCCAGGGCACGCGCTTCATGAAGCACTATTTCGCCGAGGAATTCGGCGGCGATCCCGATTTCCTCAACGACATCGCCATGGAGACCAAGGGGCTGGAGATCTCCGAGTACATGACCAAAGAATCCATCGCCCAGCAAGGCGGTTACGGTCTGGCGCTCAAAGGCGGCCAGCACGATGAGGCCTGGTTGATTTTCATGGATCAGGTCAACAAGCAACTGCCCACCTGGGAAGACAAGGCCGAGGCGCTGCACTACTTCCCCATGTGGCGCACCTGGTTCTCGCTCCACGGATTGTGCAAACTCCCCTGGAACGACATCCAGCCCAAGGACAACGCCGAGACCGACGAGCCGCACAAAGTCCCCGAACACGTGGAGAACTACACCTGGCTGTACGAGGGATTGACCGGCAAGAAGACCACCCCCGCGGATTTACTTGCCCAATCCGAGCGGGTTTACAACTTCCAGCGCGTCTTCAACCTGCGCCTGGGATTCGGCACCCGCGAGCATGACTACGTCCCCTACCGCGCCATGGGGCCGGTGACCAAAGAGGAGTATGAATCGCGGCAGGAGCGCTACGACAATCAGTTGCGCGAGCTGCTCGGCCTCGACCCGGAGAATATGACCACCGAGGAGAAAATGGCCGCGCTGCGCAAATACCGCTACGAGCAATACGAAGCCATGATGGATGCGGTCTACAAGCGCCGCGGCTGGAACAAAAACGGCATCCCCACCCTGGAGAAACTCAAGGAACTGGGCATCGATTTGCCGGAAGTGGTGGAAGTGGTCAAACGCCATCTGTAAGCCATCTGACCACAGACAATGGACGGCGGACATGTTGTCCGCCGTCTGCTTTTGGGGCGAAGGGATTTACTCTTGCGCCTGCAGGAATTTCTTCTGCCACTCGTAGAGCCGGTTCAGCGCCTCGATGGGGGAAAGGGTGTTCAAATCCAGTTGTTTCAACTCTTCCAGCAGCGGATTGGTCTCCGGGAAGAGGGCCAGTTGCTGCGGCGCGTTGGGGTCGATCTCCACGGTCTTCCCCGAAGTCGCCTCCAGTTGTCGCAAGATCTCATCCGCCCGTTGGATGACCGGGCCGGGCAGACCGGCCAGCTGCGCCACGTGAATGCCATAGGAGCGGTCGGCGCCGCCGGGTACGATTTTGTAAAGAAAGACGATGTTCCCATCCGCCTCGCTGACCGCCACGTTGTAATTGCGCACCCCCGGCAGCAGGTCGGCCAGTTGCGTCAGTTCGTGGTAATGCGTGGCGAAGAGCGTGCGCGAGCGCAGTTTTGGGTGGTTATGGATGTACTCCACAATCGCCCAGGCGATAGAGACGCCATCATAGGTACTGGTGCCGCGCCCGATCTCATCCAGGATCACCAGACTGCGCGGCGTGGCGTGGTGCAGGATGTTGGCCGTTTCCACCATCTCGACCATGAAGGTGGACTGACCGGCGTGGATCTCATCCTGCGCGCCGATGCGGGTGAAGATGCGGTCCACAATTCCCAGCCGCGCTTTGCGGGCCGGCACAAAGCTGCCCATTTGGGCCATCAGCGCGATCAGGGCTGCCTGCCTCAAAAGGGTTGACTTGCCGGACATATTCGGCCCGGTGATGATGCGAATGCGCTCCCCCGGCTCGAAAACAATGTCATTCGGGACGAAGCGTCTGCCCGCGGGGAGGGTATGTTCCACCACCGGATGCCGACTGCCTTCCACCTCGAAAACATCTTCTTCCACCACCTCGGGGCGCACATATCCCTCGGCAGCGGCCACCTCCGCCAGCGCAGCCAGCACATCCAACTGCGCCAGCGAGCGCGCCGTAGCGAGTAACTTCCCTGCCGAGGCCGCCAGCTGACGGCAAAGCTCGTGGAACAGACGCCGTTCGATTTCCTTGATTTGCTCCTCAGCGTTGAGCACCAGGCTTTCGTATTCCTTCAACTCCGGCGTGATGTAGCGCTCGGCGTTGACCAGCGTCTGCTTACGAATGTAGTCCGAGGGCACAAGATCGGTGTTGGCTTTGGTGACCTCGATGTAGTAGCCGAAGACCTTGTTGTATCCCACTTTGAGCGAGCTGATGCCCGTCCGCTCGCGCTCCAGCGGTTCGAGGTTGGCGATCCACTCCCGCGCATGACGGGTGGCGTCCAGCACGCCGTCCAGTTCTGCAGAATAACCCGGGCGGATCACGCCAGGGGTGCCGAGCACGGCCGGAGGTTCGTCCTCCAGCGCCGATTGCAGCAAGCGCAATTCGTTGGCACAAAGATGGAAGTCCTGTAGAATGGCGTCCAGCGCAGGTGTGGTCTCTGGAAGGGTAGCGCGTATTTCCGGCAGGCGCGTCAGCACGCCGCGCAAAGCCACCAGATCGCGCGGCTGCGCCGTACCGGCCACCACGCGGTTGACCAGCCGCTCCAGGTCACCCAGCCCCTTGAGTTGTTGGCGGAATTCTGCCCGTACCAGTCCGTCATCGAAGAAAAATTGCACCCCCTCCTGCCGGGCGCGGATCTTCTCGACATCCAGCAACGGCTTGCTTACCCAGCTGCGCATCAACCGCCGCCCCATCGGAGTCACCGTGCGGTCAAGCACGCTGAGCAGCGAACCATCGCTCGAGCCGCGCAGCGTTTCGGTCAATTCCAGGTTGCGGCGCGTGGCAGCATCCAGCGTCATGAACTCAGAGAGGTGATAGGTGCTCAGGCCGGTGAGCAGGTTGAGCGCGGCCGGCTGGGTCTCGCCCAGATACTGCACAATCGCCCCCGCGGCGCGCACCGCCAGCGGCCTGCCGCGCATCCCAAAACCGTCCAGCGAGGCCACCTTGAAATGGTCGAGCAAGGCCTGCTCGCAGCGGGCAAACTCAAAGCGCCAGGAGGGCCAGGAGGTGGGATGACCGATCCAGGCCGGGGACGCCTCCAACCCGTCGGGGAGCAGAATTTCCGCCGGTTTCAGACGGATCAATTCGGCCCGCAGCGTCTCCAAGAGGTTCTCCCCCTGCAGTTCGGTGGCGGAGAACTCACCGGTGGTGATGTCCACATACGCCAGCGCGCCGCGCCGTTCTTCCAGCACAACACAGGCCAGATAGTTGTTGGCATCACCGGGCAACAGCCCCGGTTCGATCACCGTGCCCGGCGTGACCACCCGCACCACCTGGCGCGGCATCAGGCCATTGACCGGCTGGTCGCCAACCTGCTCGCAGATGGCTACATGATATCCCTTGCTGATCAGGCGTCCCAGGTAATTCTCCACCGCATGATGCGGTATGCCGGCCATCGGCACGCGCACCCCTTTAGCCACATTGCGCGAAGTGAGCACAATTTCCAGCTCTTTGGAGACAATCTGCGCATCTTCATCGAACGTCTCATAGAAATCCCCCAGGCGGAAGAACACGATGGTATCAGGATACTGCCGCTTGATATCCAGATATTGTTGCCGGACGGGAGTGACGCGGTTCTTCGACATGCCTGAGATTTTAAGGGGAGGGCGATATTTACACAAGAGGCAACTGGATTCAGGTATAATAAGATCACTATACATGCGACGAAAGGAGTGTAAGACCAATGGCAAGCGTCACTTATGATCACGTCACCAAACGATTCGGCGATGTCGTGGCCATCAACGACCTCAACATCCACATCGAGGACAAGGAATTCCTCGTGCTGGTGGGGCCGTCGGGGTGCGGTAAATCCACTGCCCTGCGCCTGCTGGCCGGCCTGGAGGACGTCACCGAGGGGCGCATTCTGATCGACGACCAGGTGGTCAATGACATCCCTCCCAAAGACCGGGACATCGCCATGGTGTTCCAGTCCTATGCGCTGTACCCCCACATGTCGGTCTATGACAATATGGCCTTTGGCCTGAAATTGCGCAAATACCCCAAGAAAGAGATTGACCGACGGGTGAAGGAAGCCGCGGAAATCCTGGGGATTCAAGACCTGCTCGACCGCAAGCCGCGCCAGCTCTCCGGCGGTCAGCGCCAGCGCGTGGCCGTGGGACGCGCCATCGTACGCGAGCCAAAGGTCTTCCTCCTGGATGAACCGCTTTCTAACCTGGATGCCAAGCTGCGCGTGCAAACCCGCACCGAGATCACCAAACTGCACCAACGCCTGGAGGCCACCTTCATCTACGTCACCCACGATCAGGTAGAGGCCATGACCATGGCCTCGCGCATCGCCGTGCTCAACCATGGCGTGTTGCAGCAACTGGATACGCCGCAGAACCTGTACGACAAACCCGACAACCTGTTCGTGGCCGGCTTCATTGGTTCGCCGGCGATGAACTTCTTCGATGCCAGGCTGACATCCGATAACGGCAAAGTGTTCGTCGATGCCGGCAGCTTCAGCGTGCAAATTCCCGAAGATCGTACCGAAACCTACATGCCGCACGTCGGCAAGCGCGTGGTCTTCGGCCTGCGCCCGGAAGACATCTACGACCCCAACTTCGAGGCCCCCGGCATCATCGGGCAACGTGTCGAAGGGAAAGTGGAAGTGACCGAATTAATGGGCAACGAAATTTTCGTGTTCTTCAAGAACGGAGAGCACGAATTCGTCGGACGGATAGACCCGCGCACCAGCTTCAGGATGGGCGATACAGTGCAGGTCACCTTCAACATGGCCAACATGCACATCTTCGACAAGGAAACCGAGCGGGCAATCCGCTGACTCGCTTGAACCACAAGAGGCACGGAGTTCACCGAGTGCTCTCTCCTGGCGCAGAGTTGCGAGATGAGCGGAGAGGCAGAGAAATTTTCTCCAGACCCCAAAATGGCATCCGGCGATTTTTCTCTGCGTCTCTGCTCCCTGACGGCTCTGCGTTGTGTTTTCGCCCCAACCCCGATATCACAGAGACTCTACTATGCCTTACGAATACCTTCATCCCCTGCTGCAAGACAGCCAGAGTAAAATCGTGCTCCTGGTGATGGACGGTCTGGGCGGGCTGCCCGTGAAACCCGGCGGCCCGACCGAACTGGAAGCCGCCAACACGCCCAACATGGATCGCCTGGCCTCCGAAGGTGCGCTGGGGCAGACCATCCCCATCAAGCCGGGGATCACACCTGGTTCCGGCCCGGCGCATCTGGCGCTGTTCGGCTACGACCCGCTGGTTCACCAGGTGGGACGCGGCGCGCTCTCCGCCGCCGGCGTAGGGCTGGACGTGCGCCCCGGCGATGTGGCCGCCCGCGGCAACTTCTGCACGCTGGACGGCGAGGGGAAAATTCTCGACCGGCGCGCCGGCCGCATCGGCAGCCAGGAGGCCGCCCCTCTGGTGGAAAAGCTGGCCGCCATCCACATTCCCGGCGTGGAAATGCAGGTGCGCCAGGTCAAGGAATACCGCTTCACGGTGGTGATGCGCGGCGAGGGGCTGGATCACCGCCTGCTGGACACCGACCCGCAGAAGACCGGCGTTCCGCCGCTGCCCGTTCAAGCCGCCGCCCCCGCAGCCCAACGCGCAGCCGACCTGTTCAACCAATGGGTTTCTGAGGCGCGCAAAGCCCTGGCCGGGCACCGGCGGGCCAACGGCGTCACCCTGCGCGGCTTCGCCACCGACCCGGCGCTGACGCCCTATGCCGAGGCCTATGGCCTGAAAGCCGCCTGTGTCGCGGTTTACCCGATGTACCGTGGCGTGGCGAAACTGGTGGGTATGGATGTGCTCTCCTTCGAGGGGGAACACCCGGAGGACGAATTCGCCGCCGTCGCC
>RFKO01000178.1 GCA_003694235.1 Anaerolineae bacterium | reverse complement strand
CTCGACCTGCCCGCCTGGCCGCAATTCCCGCGGCGCACCTTCCGCGAGAGCATGTACGTCCAATATTCTGCCCGCCTGCCTGCCATCGTGGAGGATGCCCAAAAAGAAAAAGTGTACTTCGATACCCGCGGCGACATCACCCCCGCCCTGGAGGCTTTCTACACCCTCTTTCTGGCAGACGACGTGGACGCTTTCGCCCTGCAACCCGAATACGCTGCCGGCTTCTTCGCCATGCTGGAGGCATTGGAAGAACACCCCGGCGAGTGGGCCAAAGGTCAGGTGACCGGGCCGATCTCCTTCGGCCTGACCGTGACCGACCAGGACCTGCGCGCCAGCCTGTACAACGACATGCTGGCCGACGCCATCGTCAAAAACGCAGCCATGAACGCCCGCTGGCAGGTGCGCCGCCTGAAGGAACGCCGTCCCAACGTGGTGATTTTCATCGACGAACCCTACCTGGCCTCCTTCGGTTCGGCGTTCATCAGCCTGAGCCGCGAGCAGGTGATTGACTACCTCAACGAAGTCTTCGCCGCCATCCACAGTGAAGGCGCGCTGGCCGGCGTGCATTGCTGCGCCAACACCGACTGGGGATTGCTGCTCGCCACCCAGGTGGATATTCTCAACCTGGACGCCTACGGCTACCTGGAGAATCTGGCGCTCTATCCCGCCGAGTTGCGCGCTTTCCTCGACCGCGGCGGGGTCCTCTGCTGGGGGATCGTACCCAACAACGCCGAAATCTTCGAGGTCACGCCTGACGAACTGGCCACCCGCCTGAGGAGCGGGATTCAGGATTTGTGCGCCAAAGCCGCCGCCCGTGGGGTGGAAATCGCCCCCGAAGAATTCAACGCCCGCAGCCTGATCTCCCCCGCCTGCGGCATGGGATCGGCCACGCCGGAAATCGCCGAGGCCGTGTTCGCCACGCTGCAACAAACCGGGGCGCTGTTGGCCGACACAGGGCGATAGCAGTTCCCCCCTACTAAAAATTGACGCCGCGGCGGGCGAAGGAGATCTCCTCCCCGCCGCGGCGGTCATAGAACAGACGGCCTACTACACCCCCAACGATTCCATCAGCGCGGCGACGGCACGATACACGGGCGATTCATCCCCCAGTTCCACCAGCGGGCGCCCACTGAACTCAAAGGACATCAACTCGGCATCCGCGGGGA
This sequence comes from Anaerolineae bacterium, assembly GCA_003694235.1. Classification (GTDB taxonomy): domain Bacteria; phylum Chloroflexota; class Anaerolineae; order Anaerolineales; family UBA11858; genus J130. Next base: position 1,436 of record RFKO01000178.1, on the reverse strand, counting down.
TGACGCCCAGCAGCGGCAGTCCTGTCTTTTCCACCTCGACGCGCAGCGGCGGCGGCAGTTCGCCCTCCGGCACGCGATTGAGAATCAAATGCACGTTCTCCACGTGGATATCCAGTGAACGGCTGAGATCGGCGATGCGCTGCGCGGCCACCAGCCCGCGTTGTGTCGGATCACTGACCACCAGCAGGTGATCCACGTCGCGCGTGGTACGGCGCGACAGATGCTCCATCCCGGCCTCGTTATCAATCACCACATAGGCGTAATGGCGGCTCAGGCTATCAATCACCTCGCGCAAGTTGTGGTTGACCGCGCAGTAGCACCCTGGCCCCTCGCCGCGCCCCATGGCGATCAGATCGAAGCGCTCGCCCTCCGCCATCGCCGAGCGGATATGATAGTCCAGATAATCCCGCTTGGTCATTCCCCCGGCCAGAGCGCCCATCGCCGCGCCGCCGGCCGCCAGGGACGATTTCACCTGCGCCAGCATATCCTCGCGGATCTCGCCCACCGTCCATTCCAGCTCCAGCCCCAAGACCATATTGAGATTGGAAGAGGGATCGGCGTCGATCGCCAGGATGCTGCCGGCGCGGTTTTGCGCCAGATACTTGATCACCATGCCGGCGACCGTGGTCTTTCCCACGCCGCCTTTCCCGGCCAAAGCTATCGTGGTCGTCATCGCACCTCACTCCTCACTCTTCACCCCTCAACACCTCATCCAGCCTTTCCGCAATCGCGAGCGCGGCTTTGCGCAAAGCGGGCACGTGATCATACACCGGCATCCCCAGCCGGTCGGCCTGCTGCACGCGCAAATCCGCCGGCAGCGATCCCAGGAGCGGCAATCCCGGCGAGGCCTCGGCCACGAAGCGCATCTCTTCCGCGTCGCGCACCTTATTGGCAACCAGCCACAGCCGCCTCAGGCCGATGTCGTTCGCCAGCTTCTTGATCTGCGCCGCGGTGCCCAGACTGCGCCGCGTGGGTTCCACCACAACCAGCATGGCATCCACGAAATCCACCGTGGCGCGGCCCAGGTGCTCCACGCCGGCGTACATATCGAGGAGCAGCACATCGTCCTGCCGGAAAAGCAAATGAGTGAACAACGTCTTGAGCATGGCGCTCTCCGGACAAATACAGCCGGAGCCGCCAATGTCCACCGCGCCCATTTCCAGCAACCGCACGCCGCGATGCACCACGCTGAAGCGCTCAGGGATATCGTCCACCCGCGGGTTTAAGGTGAAGAAACCGCCAACGGTGCCCGGCTTCGCGCCGGTGCGCTCCTCGATCAGGTCGTCCATCTCGGCGATGGGTTTCAATTGAGCGCGCAGCTCATCGGGAAAGCCCAAAGCCCCGGCCAGGCAGGGGCTGGGGTCGGCATCTACCGCCAGCACCGCGCGCCCGCGATCGGCGTATACCTGCGCCAGCAACGCCGTCAATGTGGTCTT
>RFKO01000177.1 GCA_003694235.1 Anaerolineae bacterium | reverse complement strand
GTTTGCAGCGCCGGGATGGCTGCGGGGTCTCCCAGGCGGCCAAGCGCATCCAGGATGGCGAAAGCCTCTTGGAACGAGGCGCGCGGCAGATGCGCTAGCAGGGCGGGCACGGCGGCGCGGTTGCCACAATGTCCTAATGCTTCGATGACGTGGTAGCGCACGTTGGGATTGGGATCGTCGAGCAGCGGCAGCAGGTGATCGGCCGCTGCGGGGAGTTTGGTGCCTCCGAGCGCCTGGGCGGCGTACAGGCGGGTGTCATCGTCCGGGTCGCTCAGCAGAGGGGATAGCGCCGGGATGGCGGCCGCGCCCAGTTCGCCGAGCGTCTGGATGGCGGCGTTCAGGCTGGCGGCGTCGTCCTGGGCGGTGCGCAGTAAATCTGCCAGCGCCTGCGCCATTTCCGGTCGCCCTTCAGCGGCCACCTGTTCGACGGCCCGATGGCGCTCTTCGGGGTTGGGTGAAGATAGTTTTTCGATCCAGCTCATTGCGAGTCCAGTTCATCGGCCAGCCGGCGGGCCTGTTCCCCGGCCTGGGGCAACGCCTGCTGTGCCTGCGCCAGCGTTTGCAGGATGACGCTGCTCTGTTCGGCGAAGCGAGCGACGCCGGCGGCGATCTGGTCAATCTGCCGGGCGATGTTGGCCGTGGCCTGGCGCATCTCATTCAGGGCGCGCGCCTGCTCGTCCATCGCCTGGCCGGTCTGCACGGCTACCTGCCGCATGGCGTTCAGTCCGGCCACGGTCTCCTGGCTGGCTTTGCTTTGCTCGTCCATGGCGGTGCTGATCTTGCGCGCCTGCAGGTCGGTGTTATGCGCTTCACGGGTGAGCTCATCGCCGGCCTGGGCGATCTCGTCGAGTGAACGGTTGGTGTTGGCGACTGCCAGGCGCATGGCGTCAATGGCCTGGGCAATCTCGGCGGCGGCGCGGGATTGCTCGCTGGTGGCTTTGGCGATCTGCTGCGAGAGCGCCGAGACTTGCTGGGTGGACTGGACGATGTTCTGCACGCCGCGGGTTTGCTCTCTGAGCGCTTTGGTGGCCTCGGCGCTGGCCGGTCGTAAGGCTTCTACCGAGCGGGCGATGGCATCCGCGGCGCCGGCCTGCTCCTCCACCGTGGCGGCGATTTGCTCGACCTGCTGTTTGGTGACCTGCACTGCTTTGAGCGTGCGGCCGCCGACCTCGAGTTGTTGTTTCAGGGCGCGGGTGATCTGAGCGACCGCGCCGGCGGTCTCCTCGGCGCTGGCCTGGATGGCGCTCAGCCCTTCGGAAGCCAGGCGCGAGGCCTGCTGCCCTTCGGTGGACATCTGCCGGTAAGCGTTGAATTGCTCGATGGCGGACTGCACGCTTTCCTGCAGGCGCTGCACGATGTTGCCGATCTCCTCGCTGGCGCTGGCAGAACGGTTGGCCAGGTTACGGATTTCCTCGGCGACCACGGCGAAGCCGCGTCCGGCCTCGCCGGCGCGCGCGGCCTCGATGGAGGCGTTGAGCGAGAGCAGGTTGGTGCGTTCGGCGATCAGGCGGATGGTTTCGACAATGTGACCGATCTCGCCGGCCTGGCGTCCCATCTCGCCGAAAGTGTCGGCCGAGGCGCCGATGGCATGGTTGAGGGAGTCGAAGGTGTTGATGGCCTGGTTGACCTTTTCGCTGCCCTGGCGCGCCTGCTGCGCCGCCTGGGTGGCGGCTTTTTCGGCGCGTACGGCCACGCTGGCGCTGGCGCGCATTGAGGCGTCTAGCTGCTGCATCGCGCTGGCCGCCTGCGTGGCGGCGGCGCGGATGTGGCGGGCGTTCTCGGCCACGCTGTGGATGGAGCGCGCCATTTCTTCGATGTTGGCCGCCACGTCGTCGATGGACTGATTGACCGAGCGGATGGTGGCGGTGATCTCTTCGATGCCGGCGCTCATCTCGGTGGTGGCGTTGGCGTTTTCCTCGCTGGCCGCGGCCAGGTCGTCGGCGTTCTCCGCCACGCCGCGGATCGAGCCGGCGATCTCCTCGACGGCGGCGGCGTTCTCGTTGACTGCCGAGACCAGGTTGTCCATCTCCTGATTGATGGACTTGAGCGCCGCGGTCACCTGGTTGAGCGAGGTGGCGGTTTGTTCGGTGGAGCGGCTGAGTTCGGCGGCCATGGCAGCCACCTGGCCAATCGAGCGCGCCATCTCCTCGTTGGAGGCGGTGTTCTCCTCGATGGAGGCGCCCAGCGAATCAACCGACTTGTTCACCTGCTCGATCGAGGCGGCGATCTGGTTGCTGGTGGAGGCCAGTTGTTCGCCGGAGGCGGCGATTGAGGAAGCCTGGTCGGCGGTTTCTTTCAGGCTGGTGCGGATGTTCTCCGCTTCGGCGGCGGCGCTTTGCACCGCTCCGCCCAGTTCGTTCAAATGCTGTAGCAGCTCACGGGCAGCCCGCGCCAGCGGGCGCAGAGAGGTGTTGGAGCGGAAGATGCGGGTAAAGAGGCTCATGGTTTTACTCCTTGGGGGCGGCTTCGGCCAGGGCGGCGCGTTCCTCCGGGTTGAGCACTTTGTGCAGGTCGAGAACCAGGATCAGGCCGTCTTCGCGCGCGAACACGCCGCGCAGGTATTTGCGCGGGGCGTCGCCCACCAGGTCGGGGGTGGGCTGGAGCGCATCGCTGTCCAGAGTGACGAAGTCGCGGGCGGTGTCCACCGCCATGGCGACCACGCGTCCCTCCTGCTCGATCACGATCAGGCGGGATTGCAGGTCATAGTCTTTCGGGGGAAGGTTGAAGCGCCTGCGCAGGTTGACCACCGGCACGATGCGGCCGCGCAGGTGCACCACGCCGTCCACAAAGTCGGGCGCGTTGGGCAGGCGGGTGATGTTCTCGATCATGGCCACCTGCAACACCTGGGCGGAAGGCACGGCATAGGTCGCCCCGGCAAGCTGAAAGAGGATGTACGGTTCGCTCATGGTTTGAATCCTTGATTGCGTGCAATCCGGCGGCGGGCCAGACGGTAGAGCGCGGCCACGTCCAGGATCAACACCACATTGCCATCGCCGAGTTCGGTGGCGCCGGCCAGCCCTTCCTGGGTGGCCAGCGGGTCTTCCAGGCTGTGCATCACCACTTCCTGCATGCCGAGCACGCGGTCGGCGGCCAGCAGCAGGCGGCCTTCCATCCCCTCCGCCACCAGACCGATGCGGCGGCTGCCGTCGGGCGCGGGAGGCAGTCCCAGCAGGGCGCGCAGCGGGAGGATGGGGGTCGGCTCGCCGTTTAGCGGCATCATCTCGCTGCCTTCGGCGAAGACCACCTGCTCTTCGGGGATTTCCACCACCCGCTGGACGGCGTTGCGCGGCACGGCGTAACGCTCGTCGGCCACCTGCAACAGGATGGCCTGCAGGATGGTGAGCGTGAGCGGGATGCGGATGTGGAAGGTGGTGCCCTGCCCGGGTTTGGTGTCCACCGTCAGATCGCCGCCCAGCCTGCGCACGCCTTGCAGCACCACCTCCATGCCGACGCCGCGCCCGGCGGCCTGGTCGGCCTCGCTGCGGGTTGAAAAGCCGGGGCGGCAGATGAAATCCAGCGCTTGTTGCGGGGTGATCTGCTCGTCGGCCTCCACCCAGCCGCGTTCGGCGGCCAGGCGGGCGATCTTTTGCAGGTTCAGGCCGCGCCCATCGTCGCTCACCCAGATGTGGATGAACTCGCCCTCGGGTTCGCCGCCCACCGTCAGCCGGCCGACCGGCGGTTTGCCGGCCGCCTGGCGCTCCTGGGGTGTTTCCAGGCCGTGGGCGATGGCGTTGCGCACCAGGTGCAGCAAGGGTTCGCTCAGCCCTTCCACCAGGGCTTTGTCCAGTTCGGTTTGCTCGCCGCTCAGTTGCAAATCGATCTGCTTGTGGCCGTCTCGCGCCAGATCGCGCACGATCAGCGGGATGCGCCCGAAGGCCTCGCTGAGCGGCACCAGGCGGGCGCGCATCACCGCGGCGCGCAGGTAGCGCAGCTGCCGCTCGAAAGCCTGGTTAATGTCCTCCAGCGCCTGACGGGTTTCGGGGGAGACCTCCCTCAGGCGCGGCAACAGCGTGGCCAGCTGGGAGCGCGTGACCACCAGTTCGCCGACCTGCCAGAGGATCTCGTCCAGGCGGCTGATATCCAGCCGCAATGTGGTGCTCCGGCTGCGGGTTGGGCGAGGTGTGGGAGTGGGCTGCTCTTGTGCTGCTTTGGGCAGGGCGAGGGGTGTGAGTTCTACTTCGGGGTAGTCGGCGGGGCGCAGCGGGGCATCGGCGATCAGGAGGAAGGCAAAGCGCACCGAACGCCCTTCTATCAGAGGGATGGCTTTGAACAGCAGCCCTTCTTCTTCGAAGCGTTGCCGCACGGAGGAGACGTTGACGCGACGCGCTCTTTTCTCCTCGGAGGGGGCGAAAACCGCCAGCGCCAGGGCGCGCCCCTGTGCGGCGGCCTGGCGCAATTGTTGCTTCTCCTCTGGCTTGAGTTCGCGCGCCAGCTCTGTGGGCAGGCTGATCGGCAGGGGCTCCTGTTCCTCTTCGACCGTCAGGTCGAGCGCGGGCGGTGCTTCGGCTGCTTCGAGCAGCGCCTGGCCGCCTTCCTCCTGCTGGAGCGCTTCCAGCATCTGGATATACGGGCGGATGTCGAAATCCCCGTCCTGCTGGGCCGTCAACGCGGCGATGGCCTGTTCCAGCGCTTCGCTGCCCTCCAGCAGGCGGTCCACCACCTCGGGCGTGAGCGCCAGCCGCTCCTTGCGCACCGCATCGAGCACGTTTTCCAGCGCGTGGCTGAGATCGGAAGCCGCCTTCAATCCCACCATGCCGGAGATGCCTTTGAGTGTGTGGAAGGCGCGGAAGAGTTCGTGCACCAGCGCGCGCTGCGCTCCGCCGGTGGCGAGCGTTTCGTCGGATTCCAGCGCCATCAAGTTCTGCTGGATAGAAGCAAGCAGTTCGGCCGATTCGTCCAGGAAATCCTGGAGGAACTCGGAGGTATCGAAGGTCATCTCAGTTGCGCAGCAGGTCGGTCACCAGGTTGTTTAATTCTTCCGGGTCGAAGGGTTTGGTCAGGTAGGCGTTGGCGCCGGATTGCAGGGCTTCCTGAATGCTGGCCTCGTCGGAGCGGGTGGAGATCACGACAATGGGCAAATCGCCGTAATCCTGGTGCTGACGGATGTAGCGGATGACCTCATAGCCGTGCATGTCGGGCATGTTGAGGTCGAGCAGCACCACATCTGCGCTCTCCAGCGCCAGTTGCTCGATGGCTTCCAGGCCGTTGGAGGCTTCGCGTGTGCTTACCTGCAACGGTGACAGGGTGGCCTTGATGATTTTGCGCATGGTGGGCGAATCGTCGACGATCAGAACTTTACTCATCGGGAGACTCATCTATGTTTTTGGGGTGTTCGCCCGGTCTTCCGCGGTAATCGCCGAGCAAGACGGGCAGGTGTTCGTACAACTCGTTCTTGAAGATGAAATCGTCGGCGCCGGCCTGCAGGGCAGTCTGACGGTAGGCCTCCACGCGGTGCAGAGAGACCATCGCCACGCGGATGTGAGGGAAACGGGCTTTGATGGCCTTGAGGGTTTCCAGCCCCCCCAGACCGGGCATGGCCAGGTCGAGTAACACGATGTCGGGTTGCAGGGCGGGCAGTTGTTCCAGGCAGGCCTCGCCGCTTTCCGCTGTGCCGGCCAGCTGCACGGCGGGAAGATGTGTGATCACCCGCGAAAGGCTACGCAGGAATTCCGGATTATCGTCCACAATCAGAACGCGCATTTTCCTCATATTGGATAGTGTAGCATTTCCGTCCGGGGCGTGTATCGGGAGATTCCTGAGGGGTCTTATGCCTCGGACGAGACCAGCCCTTGCTGGATGGCGAAGCGGGTGAGGGAGGCGATATCGTAGAGTTCCAGTTTGCGCATCAGGCGGGCGCGGTGGCTTTCCACCGTTTTGGGGGAGATTCCCAGGCGGGCGGCGATAGCCTGGGTGCTATCGCCCTCGGCGATCAGCTGCAGCACTTCGCGCTCGCGCGGGCTGAGGATGCTCAGCCGGTCGGGGGCGCTCTGCAAGCGGCGGCGGTAGGCGCGCACCTGTTCTTCGTCCAGCGGCGGACCGAGGGTGAGCAGGCCGCGGGCGGCGCGCTCGACCGCCTGGCGCAGGGTTTGCGGTGTGCTGCTTTTGAGCAGGTAACCGCACGCGCCGGCATCCAGCGCGTGGACGACGTATTCCGGGTTGGCGTGCATGGAGAGGATGAGCACCTGTGAGCGCGGCGCGCGCTCACGGATGCGCGCCAGCGCCTCCAGCCCGTTCAGACCGGGCATGGCGATGTCCAGCAGGATGACATCGGGCTGGTGGCGGGCGGCCTGTTCGATGGCGGCGCGCCCGTCGTCGGCCTCGGCCACTACCTTGAATTCCGGGATGCGCTCGAACAGCGCGCGGATGCCCTCGCGCACCAGCCGGTGGTCATCCGCCAGCAAGATGGTGATCATCTCTCTCTTCCCCGTTGTCCGGCGAGAGCGGCAGGATGAGCGAGAGGCGCGTGCCTTTTCCGGGCGCGCTCTCGATCTCCAGCTGTGCCGCGATCAGGGCGGCGCGTTCGCGCATGTTGCGCAACCCCAGCGTGTCTCTTCCCAGCGCGGCCGGGTCGAACCCCCTGCCGTCGTCGCTCAGGTGGAACTCGATCCGGTCGCCTGTGGCCAGCGTTTTGAACCACAATGAGCGCGCCTGAGCGTGGCGCTGCACATTGCTACAGGCTTCCTGCAAAATGCGGAAGACAGCTGTTTCGACGGCGGGCGACAGCCTGGGCAGGGTGGACGGGGCCTCCAGCGTCAGAGAAAGCCGGGCGGTGCGGGCGGTGCGGTCGAGCAGCCAGCGCAACGCCGGCAGCAGACCGAGGTCATCCAGCAGCGCGGGGCGCAGGTCCAGGCTGAGGTCGCGCACCTGAGCCAGCAGGCGCTCTGCCAGAGCGGACGATTCGGCCAGTATCTCGCGCAGCAGGTTTTCGTTCTCCTGAGGCAGCAGTTCGATGCTCTGTTGCAGGTTGAGATGCAGGGCGGTGAGCTGCTGCCCGATGTGGTCGTGCAGCTCCCGGGCCAGACGAGCGCGTTCCTCCTCCTGCGCCAGCAGCACTTTGTGCGAAAGATCGCGCAGTTGCAGGGTCATCTGCCGGTTCGCGTCGAACAGGTGGACGGTGTTGAGCGCCACGGCCAGTTGGGCGGCGGTGTGCTCCAGCAGTTCGATCTGTAAGGCATGGAAGCCTGTGTTGGAACTCGTCCCCAGATAGAGCGCGCCGTGCACCTGTTCGGCTTCCATCAGCGGCAGCGCCAGCAGGTGGTTGATTTGCGCCTGCGGCGGTGCGTCCGGGGGGTGGTAGAGCCACTCGGCCGGGCGGTCGCTGTGTAGCGGGGCGTGCGTCTGGCGCAGCACGGCCAGCGGTGTGCCGGTCAGGGGCAGGGTGGTCTCGGCGAAGGTGGGGAAGAACACCTGCAACCGGCAGCGCGCCGGTGGGCCGTCCTCGGCCAATGCCAGCGCCAGGTAGTCGAATGTGGCCATCTCGCCCAGCCAGCCGGGCAGTTGACGCCGCAGTTCCTCCGGCGAGAGGTGCGCTGAGATGGCGCGGTTGATCTGGGTGCTGCGCAGTATTTGCGCCCGGGTGACGCGCTCGCGGGTGATGTCATTTCCCACCAGCAGCACGCTTTGTTGTTGCGGCAGGGGGGTGGCCGTGAAGTTGAAAATGCGCACCTCGCCCGTGCCGGTTTGCAGGCTGAGCATGCCCTCCCAGCGCGCTTTTGCCTGTAGTTGTTGTGCGATCGCCGTTGGGGTATGAGCGGGGTTTTCGAACACCGCGTTCAACACGCTCCAGAGCGGACGTCCGCGCACCTCGGCCGCCTGCCAGCCGAGTAAAGCCTGCGAGGCGCCCAGCCATTGTTGTATCTTCCACTCGGGATCGGTGACGATCACCGCCTCGCCGATGGAGTGCAGGATGGCACGCTGATAGGCTTCGCTGCGGGCCAGCTCCGCGGTACGGGCTTCCACCAGGCGTTCGATTTCTTCCTGGTAGCTGAGCTGCTCGTCCACATCCTGGATCAGCACGGCCAGGTTGGGCGACTCCTGCAGCGGCACCAGGCGGACGAATTGACGCATCCAGGCGCCTTTTTGTTTCCCCGGCAGAGGGAAAATGGGGTGGTGGAAGGT
>RFKO01000176.1 GCA_003694235.1 Anaerolineae bacterium | reverse complement strand
CGCGTCCACCTGGTCATCGTGCTCGCCCAGGGGGAACGCCAGCAACTCATCCACCAGCGCCTGCGTCCACCCCCGGCGCAACAGCACCAACCGTCCGGCTTTGGCCCGGCTCAGTAGGGGGAGGGCGCGCGTCACCTTATCCGTCCGCGCCTGCACCGGGAACAGGGGCGTGTTGGCCAGCGCGGGCTCCCGCTCCAGCGTCTGCCATACGCCTTTCTGCACGCCCACCGCTTCGATGCCCTGCATCACCTCCGATCCGTCCCGCAGAGCCGTCTCCCGGATCGTCTCCACCACCGTCGGCCAGTCCCAGCGCCCGCGCACAACATCCAACACCCACACACGACCTTCCTTGTCCAGCGCCACCTTGGCCCCCACCGTGTAGTCGCCCTCCGCGCTGATCGCAATGTCCCAACCCCGCGCCTGGGCCGCCAGTTCCTCTTTCGGCGGCGCGGCGTCGGCCCAGTCCATCAGCCACTCCCGCTTGAATAGCGCGCCTTCCACATCCACGAACTCCGCACCGTACTCCTGCCGAAACAGCAGGTCGGGCAAATCGCGCCGCGCATCTTCCACCTCGTCTGGCGGCAAAAACGGATTCTCCCAACTGGGCATGTGCGAAAGCCACCAGCGCGGGTCGTCTTCATGGCTCACCCACAGATCGTAAAAGTGATTCTTCCCCCACGGCGTGCTGATGAAAATTGCCTTGCCACGGTAGTCCGAAAGCGCCGGCCGCACCGCCTGCCAGGTCTCCTCCCAGTGGCGGATGAACGCCACCTCGTCCAACACAGCCAGGTGCACGCCCACCGAGCGCACACTGTGCGGGTCTTTCACGCTCAGTATTTGCGTCATCCCACCGCTGACTGTCTTCAGCACCTTCTCCGCCTCGTTGAACTGTGCCAGACCGGGCGGCAACTGCCGGGCCAGCAAGTGCAGATTGCGCCAGGCCTCGCGGGCGTGCTTGTGCTCCGGCGCTAGCCACAACACCGCCTTGCCCTGCAAAGCCTCGCCAAAAGCAATCTCACTGGCCCACTTGGTCTTGCCGGAGCGCCGTCCCCAGCGCAGCAGCAAGTAACGTGTACCAGGCGAAAGATAGGCCCGCGTGGCCGCAATCTGCTCCTTATGCTTCTTGGGCATCCGGACGCGGATCACCTGGCTCTGTTTCGTCTCCATCGGGGATGCCCCAGTCCACGGCAAACACCGTGCCCTCGAATTTCACATCCACTTTCTGCCCCCAGCGTTCTGGCCAGCGCCGCTCCAAAATCCATCGCGGCCCGCCTCGCTCTTTCTTCGTCTCCTCAATCAGCGCCGCCTCGGCCTCGGCGTCCGCTTGCTGCAACGCTTCCCAGAACTCCCGATACAAACCGCGCTTGGCCCGCTCCCCGCGTGCCTTCCAGCGGTAAAAGGTGGAGGGATCAATACCGGCCAACCGGGCCGCCGTCTCGTAAGGCACACCCTTGCGCACCTGATCACAAATGCGCTTGGTGCGTTCCGGCGTCAGCTTCGTTCGTCGGGCCATACATCACCTACGGCCCCAGGCCGAAAACCGTATGCGCCAGCCACACACCCAGGGCGCTCAATATCGAGGCGGTCACAAACCATAACGCCCTGGACACCGAGCCAACCATACGACGCAGGTCGCGGATGTCATCCACCACCCCCGGCTTGTCCAGCCCGCCGTTCTGCCCAAACAACACCCGCTTGTGCTGGGCGACCTGTTCTTCCAAAGCGGTAAGCCGGTTGTCCATCAGCCGCAGGGTGGTCTTCATGTCATGAACCCCGGATGCCACCTCATCCAGACGGCCAAACAGCGCGTCGATGCGCCGCGCAATTTCTGCATTGGTAATCCGCTGCCCGTCACTCATTTCACCGCCTCACGCTGCGTTGTTCGGCCGGCACAAAGTCATTGTGTCCCACCTATTCTTGCGGCTCAGTGCGCGGCGGCCAGCGGGCGTCGATCAGGTCATAAATGCCGCTGGTCACCAGCCCCATCGCCAGGCCGAAGATAGCATAGGTGAACCATCCACCAAAATCGCCGGGCAGCCCGTTCTGCGCCACCTGATAGGCCGCGCCAAAGACCAGCCCCACCCCCATACTGAGCACCAGCAGCGCCTTGCCGGTCAACCCCAGCCGTTTGGCAAACTCCACCAGGCCCATCACTACCAGCACGATGGGAATACCACCGGCTACAGCATTATTCAAAACCGTCACAATTGTCTGGAAGTCCATCTCGTACTCCTTTCCTCGAAAACGAAACCGCCCGGCACAACTGGCAACACCAGCTGCACCGGGCGGTAAACTCCGGCTATACCCGTCTCTATTTTACACCATTTTCGCTCTTGTAATCAAGAACAAATGTTTTGCCAATCAACTCGCCAACACGCTTCGCGCTGGAATGCCAGTGCCACTCCTGGCCACACGCCATACACACACCATGTGCAGCATGTAACACAGCCCCGCCTACAGCAGCGCAGGTTCTCCACTCCCCATCTACGCAGCGCTCAACGTAGTGGCCGATGTACGCCCCGCAGTTTCGACACGCAATCACGCCATTATTGACCATCATCCACCTGCACCAGACGTTGCGCAACCCAGCCGGTATAACTCCCCGCAACGACCTTATACCATCCCCCATCTATTGCCAGTATTTCTACCCGCTGCCCTTCACTCAGTATCGTGAGCGGAATACAGCGCATACTGGCACACTCGCGCAGGTACACCCTTCCCCCATCGACTCCTGTAACAATCTTGCCAGTATTTTTGCCAGTATTTTCCTGAGAACTACTGGCAATTTTGCCAGTATTAACCGGCGTGCTGGTAACTGGCAAAGTTGATACTGAAGTTGGTGTAGGGGTGAAATACAACGGCTCGATGCCATCACAGCCGGTTGCCAGTATTGCCAGTATCACGGTCAGTATCATTGCCAGTATTTTCATAGCATAACTCCACGATCTCACCACTTTCGTTGAACCTCGTCCGCACGTTGCTCAACTGTATCCAGACTTTGCCCTGATCCTCGACTAGCCTGACCGCTATCCCCGTCTCTTGCAAATTTGCCAGGTCTTCCAGCAAGATTCCGAGGAGAACGTCCGGTGCGGGCAAGGAACTCTTGCGTTCGCTTTGGGTGGACGATGAGTGCTCTCCGAACTGTGCCGCCATAACGCGCTTTACCTCGCTTTCCTCGTGGCCGATATTGATAGTACGCATTCTCGCCGTTCCAGAAAAATTCCACACGATAGCGGCGGGCATCGGCCGCCACAACCGCCCCGGCCGTTCCGCTGGGCGGCGGGGGAGCGGTCGCTACCGATGATCCCGCCGCCCACTCGCTTCCCCCACAGGCGCCTTCCCATTCCCATTTGTCACCAACGTCGCCGACGCCGACGTGGACTTATTACCCAGGTGCGCCAACACCTCGTCCACGACCTCATCACCAAACGCTTCGCCAAGCCTCTGCCGCTGTTGAAATACATCTGCAAGATTGTGCAAGACGCCATTCGCCAGCGTGACTTGATGCTGCACCAGTTCATAGTTTGCGCTCTTGCGCGCCATCCGCCGCGTGGCCGAAATGCGATCGTCAGCATACACATACAACACACCGGCCACAACAAACGCCAGCGTCAGGTACGTCACAGCAGTGAAGAACATCGGCACGTTCAACCGAATGTCCTGGCCCTGAATGGACACCAGATAATCCATCTTCCAGGCATACCCAGCCAGTGTCAGCGATGCGGCGCTCATCGCCAGGGCGATGCCACGCTGCACCGTGTTTGCGAAACGGTACGCCCAGGCCATATCCCACCAGACAATGAACCCCAGCGCGCTCGGTATCGTGGCGAAGAGCGCCTGCCACACCAGGCCGGTTTGAGTGTACACCAGGTGATACATCCGGTAGTCACCCAACAGGACGATCAGATTCACCAAAACATTCAACACCACGGGAGACGCATCCGTCAACGACGACCGCTTGTCGTCACCCCAATTACGCACAAAATGCAAAAACTTGTCGTTCATGTTATGCCTTTCCTTTCCACCCGCTCGTGCGGGCTAACGTGTTGCGGCTTAGCGGCACGCCATAGGCGTGTCCGCTACAGCCGCGAGTTATACGGCTCGGCGGCTTACGCCAAAGCCGTTCTTCGCAAAGACAAACCATTTCGTGGTCGCCTTCGTTTTGTGACCAAACAGCGGCTCGACCGGAGCAAGCGCCAGCACTTCACGCACGGGTATCTGATACTCATTCCACTTGAAAATCAGCGTGCCATTTGCGGCCAACACCCGCCAGCACTCGGCGAAACCCAGGCGCAGATCATCGCGCCAAGACGGTGCGAGTTTGCCATACTTCGCCGCTTGCCAACTGCGCGGGCCTGCGCTTTTCAAGTGGGGCGGGTCAAACACAACCATCTGGAACGTGCCATCGGGGAATGGTAAGGCCCGAAAGTCGAACTGCACATCAGGCGACACGACAAACCGACGGCCATCCACAAGGGTCATATCGGCGCGGCGAATGTCTCCGAAAACCACGTCCGGGTTGTGCTTGTCAAACCACATCATCTTGCCGCCGCAAGCAACGTCCAAAATTCGCATTCTTGGCACTCCTACAAAGCCGAGCCGTATAACGTGTCGCGCTTCACGGGCAGCCGTCAGGCTGTCCCGTGCAAGCGCTTGTTAGGCGGCGAACAAATTTCCGCTCATGCCATGTGGATAAATATTTCGCGCGATTG
>RFKO01000175.1 GCA_003694235.1 Anaerolineae bacterium | reverse complement strand
GGCATGGTTTCAGCCACGGGCGTTCAGGTAGGATTGCAGGATGACGGTGGCGGCCAGGTCGTCCAGGTGACCGCGGCGTTTTGCCCGCTTCACGCCCATCTGGCGGCGGGCCTGAAGGGCAGCGCGCGTGCTGAAGGATTCGTCCCACAACTCAACGGGGAATTCCCCCAGGGCGCGCAGAGCCGCGGCCAGGCGGGCGGCGCGGCGTCCCTGAAAGGTGGGGTTGCCCTTCTCGTCCAGGCTTTGCCCGACGATGATGCGCTCCACCTCGTGCTGGCGCGCCAGCTCGAGGATGGCCTGCGCGTCGGCCTGACGGGAGGTGTGCTGCAACACGGTCAGCGGCGAGGCGATGGTCGCCGTCGGGTCGCTGATGGCGATTCCCAGGTTGACCTCGCCGGGATCGACGGCCAGGATGCGTTTGCTCATGGTGCGGTGACCAGGGAGACCTGGAAGCGGAAGGGCAGCACCGGCAGGCGCGGCCACCACGAGGGGATGGGCTGAATCCGCGGCTGGCTCTCCAGCGGGAGCTGTTGGGCAAGCCGTCGGGCTGCCTGTTCCGGCTGCAATCCCAATGCCAGGCGGATGGCCTGTTGCGGGGAGATGCTGGCGATGGCCTGCCAGGAGGCCTGCATGACCCAGCGCCCCTCTTCGCGGTCGGCGGGCAGTCGCGGCGGGTTGCGGTGTTCGATGCGCAGCGTCTCCGGCAGGGGCTGATAGGCCGGTTGCAGGGCGGCGCTCAGCGCCTGGCGCGCCAGGGCTTCCAGGTCTTCGGCAGAGACGACCAGCGCTTCGAACTCGAGACGCAGCACCAGTTCGAGCTGGTTGCCCGGCTGGGGTTCAGGAGGGGTGTATTGCTTCTCCAGGGTGGCGCGCAGGCGCGGTTCGGCGCTGAGCAGCAGGTCGCCGGGGGCCAGAGCAGCCTGGATCTCTTGCAGTGCGCTCTCGGCGAGGGCGGCGTACAGCGTGGCGTACAGCTGGTCGTAATCCTCCGCCGAGGGCGCCGGCGCGCTGCGGTTGCTGCCGGCGTAGGTCGCCGTCGGGTTGACCACCAGCAGGTTCAACCCCAGCGGCCCCTCGATGGCGCGGATACTTTCGGCCGGCACATTGCCTTTTGCGCCGGGCTCCACCGCCTGGATGGCGACCGGCGGGCTGGTGGCTGTCGGATCGAGCGTCACGTCTTCCTGTGTGGCGAAGCGCACCGGCGGGTCGTCCAGGGTGGATACAATCGTGCCTGCGGGGATTTGCAGGCTTTGATCGCTCAGATTGGTGAACACCACTTCGCCATGTGCCGGTCTGTCTGGGATGGGGATGCGTCCGCTGACGGGCAGGGTATCGCGCCCTTCCACGATGACCGGCCGCCATTGTGCCGGAACCTGGCCGTTGATCTCCACGCTCTGATGTTGCGGGCTGGCGTTGACCGGTATGGTCAGGCGCTGGGTGATGGTTTCGGGGTGCAGGGTGAGGCGGGCAGAGGGCAGCAGCAAAGCGGCGATGGCCAGCACGCTGAACACGCCCAGCGAGAAAGCGGTCAGGCGGGTGGCCAGGTGCGTCAACCAGCGGGGGGTGGGGGGATGGGCGGCGCTGCGCAGACCCTCCAGATCGAGGGGGAGACGTCGCTGCCGCCACAGGCGCGGCGAGAGCGGGCGGGAGGTATCCGGCCATTTCGTGCGCCGTCGCCGCGAGGGACGCCAGGAACTGCGCTCGGCCTTGCGCACGCTGTTGAACACCGGGATGGCCAGCTGTTGGGCGTAGAAGCGCACCTCCGGGTCGGCGGTGACCAGGGCGAGCTGCGAGCCGAGTTCGGCGGCGCGCCGTTTGAGCAGGATGAGATCGAGCCGTCGGTCGAGCACGCGGCCGCGCGGCGGCCAGACCAGCAGGATGCGCGAGGTCTGCCCCCAACCCATTCGGTCGCGGGCTGAGTCGATGTCATCGTGCGGTTCCAGCTGGATGATTTGCGTTTTCACCGTGGCGTTTTTGCCGCCTGGCGCAGGAAGAAGATGCCGGGCAACACAAGGCAGAGACCACCCAGCAGGCGCAGCCAGGAGGTCAGCGGCAGCGCAGGGAATGTCTGCTGCCTGATGGCCGTTAGAAGCGTCAGCGCGAGCAACCCTATGCCGGCGAGCAGCAGGATCAGCCCCAGGGGAACGAGCAGCAGCCAGCGTATCAGGGCGCGCTTGCGAGCTTCCTGCCGCAGCGTCTGTTGGATGAAGTCTTCTGCCTGCGACCATTTCCAGCCGCTCCGGCGGCAGACTTCGAGGATCAGGTCGTCGGCTTTGGGAAAGGAATCGGCCTGCGAGACGATGAACTCCCGCAACGCGGGGGGATCGATCTGCACTTCGGGTTTAAAGGGTGGGGTGGCGTATCCGGCGACGACCTCCTCCACCAGACGGGCGGCGATCTCCTGCGGCGCGTTCATGTGCCTGGCCAGCGAGGCGACGATCTCCGCTTGCGGCTGCCCGGCGTGCAAACGCTGGACGATGAAGGTGGTGGCCTGGTGTTTATCCATTCAACTTCAATTGTACCCAATCTCGCACGCTGTTCAAAGCCTGGGCGAGGCCGCTTGCATCGCGGCCGCCGGCCTGGGCCAGGGTGGGGCGTCCACCCCCGCCGCCGCCCAGCGGCGCGGCGACGTGTTTGACCAGATCGCCGGCTTTGAGGCCGCGCTGCACCAGGTCTTCGGTCACCCCGGCGATGAGCAGCGGTCGTCCATCCTGCACGGTGGCCAGCACGACCACGCCGTTTTCCGGGTAGCGCTGGCGGAAGCGGTCGGTCAGGCTGCGGAGGGTGTCGGCGTCGGCGTTCTCGATTTGGGCGCTGAGCACGCGCACGCCGTTGACCTGTTCCACCGCCTCGATCGTCTTCTCGAAGTCGGCTATGGCCAGCCGCTGGCGCAGGCGCTCGGCCTGGCGGCGCGTCTGCGTCAGTTCGTCTAGCAGGGCTTCGACCTTTTCCGGCGTCTGCTCCGGCGTGGTGGAGAGCAAGGCGGCGGTTTGCGCCAGGGCGCGGAAGCGACGCTGGATCAGGGCGTACGCCTCCCGGCCGGTGACGGCCTCGATGCGGCGGATACCGGCTGCGGCGCTGCCTTCGTGGGTGATCAGGAAGACGCCGATCTCACCGGTGCTGGAGCAGTGCGTACCGCCGCACAGTTCATTGGAGAATGGCTGGCCCTCTTCATCGCCGATGGTGATATTGCGCACGGTCTCGCCGTATTTCTCGCCGAACAGGGCGCGCGCGCCTTCGTCAATCGCCTGTTGTAGCGGTTTGAAGGCGATGTGCAGGGGATGATCTTCCAGGATGCGGCGATTGACCTCGGCCTCGATGGCATCCAGCTCTTGCTGGGTGAGCGCTTCGGGGTGGGTGAAATCGAAGCGCAGGCGGTCGGGAGCGACCAGCGAACCGGCCTGCCGGGCGTGCGAGCCCAGGACTTTATCCAGGGCGTAATGCAGCAGGTGGGTGGCGGTGTGGTTGCGCATGATGTCGCGACGGCGGGCAGCATCGATGGCTGCCTGGGCGGTGTCGCCCACTTTGGGGGTGCCGGCGACGACCGCTCCGCGATGGACGATCACCCCGGCGGCTGGTTTTCGCATAGCCGTAACGCGGATTTCCCACTCCGGGCCGCGCAGCACGCCGGTGTCGTCCACCTGACCGCCGCTCTCGAGGTAGAAGTGCGTCTCTGGGAGCAGGACTTCCACCTCGTCGCCGGGCGCGGCCTGCTCGACCGGTTGGCCGTCCACTAACAGGGCGAGCACTTCGCCCTCGAAGGTGAGTTCGGCGTAAGGGTTGTGCACCACGCCCTGCGGGCCGAGTTTTCCCTTGGCCTGCAGGTCGGCCAGCAGGCGCTGGTATGTTTCCGCGTCTTCGCCGCCCAGCGGGCCCATGGCCTTGCCGGCCCCGGAGGCCAGACGGTGCGCTTCCATCGCCTGGTTGAAGCCCTGTTGATCCACGTCCATGCCGCGCTCCTGGGCGATGTCGCGGGTGATTTCCAGCGGCATGCCGTAGGTGGTGTACAGGTCGGCGGCCTGCTCGCCGGGCAGGATGCGTTTACCGTCGGCCGCCAGTTTCTCCAGCAAGTCGGTGAGGTGGTCGGTGGCGCGGTCGAGGGTGCGCTGAAACTGCTCTTCCTCGCGGGTGATGGTATCCAGGATGGTTTGGCGATTCTGCACCAGTTCGGGATACGCCTCGCCGTAGTTTTCCACCACGGTATCGGCCACGGCGGCCAGGAAGGGGCGGTGCAGGCCGATCTTGCCGCCGAAGCGGTAAGCGCGGCGGATGACCATGCGGGTGACGTAGTTGCGCCCCATGTTGCCGGGCACCACGCCGTCGGCGATCAGGAAGGCGGCGGCGCGGGCGTGATCGGCGATCACGCGGTAGGGTGTGAAGCTGGCCTCGCGCTCGGCGTCGCTGTGGCCGGTGAGTTCCTGGGTTTTGAGGATCAACGGCCAGAGCAGATCGGTGCGGTAGTTCGAGCCGGCGTTTTGCAGGATGTTGACGATGCGCTCCAGCCCCATGCCGGTGTCCACGTGGGTGGCGGGCAGGGGTTCGAGGGTCTCGGGGTCGAGGCGGTTATACTGGATGAACACCAGGTTCCACAGTTCGATGAAGCGGTCGGTGTCCAGCGTCTCTTTGGTGACCGGCCCCTCCTCGGGGCGCAGATCGATGTGGATTTCAGAGCACGGCCCGCATGGACCGGTGTCGGCCATTTCCCAGAAGTTATCCTTGCGCCCCAGGTAGAACAGGTGCTGCGGGTTGAAGCCCGGCTGTGCAAGCCAGTGTTCGGCGGCTTCCTCGTCGGTGGGGATTTCGCCTTTCTCATCCTTGAATACGGTGGCGTACAGGTGCTCTTTGGGCAGTCCCCACACCTCGGTGAGCAATTCCCAGGCCCAGGCGATGGCTTCTTTCTTATAGTAGTCGCCGAACGACCAGTTGCCCAGCATCTCGAAGAAGGTGTGATGGGTATCGTCGCGGCCGACGTCCTCCAGATCGTTGTGTTTGCCGGCCACGCGCATGCACTTTTGCGAGTTGACGGCGCGGGTGTAAGGGCGCTTGTCGGTGCCCAGGAAGACGTCTTTGAACTGCACCATGCCGGCGTTGGTGAACAGCAGGGTGGCGTCGCCACCGGGGACGAGGGAGGATGAGCG
>RFKO01000174.1 GCA_003694235.1 Anaerolineae bacterium | reverse complement strand
TGGGGCGGCCTGGAAGCGCACGGCGACGAGTTCTATGACGCCTTCCGTCAGGTGCTCGACGCCGCCGGCGTCTCCCCCGCCGACTTCCTGGGCGAGTAAACTGCTTCTGTCTGCCTGACAGCAGGGGAACGGGCAACCGTTCCCCTGCCTTTTTCTTGTGTTATAATTGCCCGCCAGTGTGTTGAATTTCTCCTTTCGAGGTCTCTATGTCGCCTGTTCTTGAGTTGCGCGGAATTACCAAGCGATTTCCGGGAGTGCTGGCAAACGATCACATTGATCTCACGTTAGAGCAGGGTGAGGTACATGCTTTGTTGGGGGAAAACGGCGCCGGCAAAACCACCTTGATGAACATTTTGTACGGACTGTACACCCCCGATGAGGGAGAAATTTACGTGCGCGGGGAGAAAGTCGATATCCATTCCCCCAGCGATGCAATCCGCGCCGGAATTGGCATGGTGCATCAACATTTCATGCTGGTGCCGGTTTTCACCGTCACGGAAAATGTGATGTTGGGGGATGAGACCACTCGCTTCGGCCCGTTTCTGGATCGCCGCCGCGCTGCCCGCCGAATTCGCGAGATTTCGGAGCGCTACCATCTGGAGGTGGATCCGGATGCCTATGTGCGCGATTTGCCCGTGGGCGTGCAACAACGGGTGGAGATCATCAAGTTGCTCTATCGTGAAGCGGATATTTTGATCCTCGATGAGCCTACGGCCGTGCTCACCCCTCAGGAAGTGGACGAGCTGTTCGCGATTATGCGCTCCCTGATCGAGCATGGCAAATCCATCATTTTCATCACCCACAAGCTGCGCGAGGTGCTGGAGTTTGCCGATCGCATCACCGTGATTCGCGGCGGCAGAGTGGTCGGCTCAACCACGCCGGAGCAGGCCGATCAAAAGCAACTGGCTGCCATGATGGTGGGGCGCGAAGTGGATTTGCAGGTGGAAAAAACGCCCGCCAAACCGGGAGAGCCGGTCTTACAGGTTGAGGACCTGGTGGTGCTCAACGACAGCGAGCACGTCGCGGTGCAGGATGTCTCGTTCGAGGTGCGCGCCGGGGAGATCCTGGGCATCGCCGGCGTACAGGGTAACGGTCAGACCGAGCTGGTCAAGGCGATCACCGGTTTGACCCATCCTGTAGCCGGGCGCATCCGCCTGTTGGGGCAGGACATCACCACGGCCACCCCGCGGCAGATTACCGAGTTGGGGACGGCCCACATCCCGGAAGACCGCCAACAAGACGGCCTGGTGTTGACGGCGACCGTGGCAGAGAACTTTGTGCTGAACATGTATTACCGCCCTCCCTTCGCCCGCGGCATTGTGCTGCAGGAAGAGCGCATCCTGAACACCGCTCGTGAAATCATCGAGAAGTTCGACGTGCGCACCCCCAGCCCGCTGGTGCCGGTGGGCACGCTTTCGGGCGGTAATCAGCAGAAAGTGATTGTGGGGCGGGAATTTTCACGCCCTATCCGTTTCCTGGTCGCTTCCCAGCCTACGCGCGGCCTGGATGTTGGTTCGATTGAGTACATTCACAGCCGCTTGATTGAAAAGCGAGATGATGGCTGTGCTGTGTTGCTGGTCTCTACCGAGTTGGATGAAATCATGGAACTCTCCGACCGGATTGCCGTGATGTACCGCGGCAAAATTCTGGCCGTTCTGGACGCGGCGGAGACGACCAAAGAAGAGATTGGCTTGTTGATGGCCGGCGTGGTGGAACATTCAAAGGCATGAGGATGAGCGCATGAGCGAATCTGAAGGCAAAGGCGCGAAGAAATTCGCCTCCGTTTTCCTGGAGGAAATCTCGAAAAGCCCGCTGACGGTGACCGTGCTGGCGATCTTCACCGGTTTGCTGCTGGGCGGCTTGCTGGTGGTGGTGACTTCGGAAGAAGTGTACGCCGCCGCCCGCGTCTCCGTTTGGGAGATGTTGCGGGTGGGTTGGGATGCCGCCTGGCGGACCTACAAGGCCTTGTTCATTGGTTCGATAGGCGACCCGGCGAAGATCGCGGCTGCCTTTCAGAGCGGTGAGGCAGAGGCCATCCGCCGGGCCATTAACCCCTTCTTTGAGAGCCTGGTCAAGTCCACGCCCTATATTTTCGCCGGGCTGGCGGTGGCGCTTGGTTTCCGGGTGGGGTTGTTCAACATCGGCGCGGAGGGCCAGCTGTTTGTCGGTGCGATCACCGCGGTATCGGCCGCCCTGTACATCAAAGGGCTGCCCTCGATTCTGCACGTCCCTCTGGCGTTGCTGGCAGGTTTTCTGGGAGGCGGGTTGTGGGGTTTCATCCCCGGCTGGTTGAAGGCCAAAACCGGCGGGCATGAGGTGATTAACACCATCATGATGAATTACATCGCCTTCCGCCTGAGCGAGTATTTGTTGCGCGGCCCGTTGAAAGACCCGGAAGGCTACAACCCGGTCACGGCTCAAATTCCCGATTCGGCCAAGTTGATGCGCTTTTTCGATAACCCTATTCGCTTTCATATCGGTTTCTTCATCGCGTTGTTGTTCGCTTACCTGGTGTACTTATTGCTTTTCAAGACCACATGGGGTTTTGCGTTGCGCACGGTGGGGGCGAACCCGCGCGCGGCGCGCTATGCCGGCATGGACATCGTCAAGAGCACGGTGGTGGCCATGTTCCTGTCCGGCGGGCTGGCCGGGCTGGCCGGAGCCAATGAGGTGCTGGGAGTGAATCACAACCTGGCGCTGGCGTTCTCTTCCGGCTATGGCTTTGACGCTATCGCCCTTGCCTTGCTGGGCAAGAGTCATCCATTGGGCGTGGTGCTGGCGTCTATTCTGTTCGGTTTCCTGCGTAACGGCGCCGTTCAGATGCAACTGACCGCCGGTATCCCCATTGACATCATTTCGATCCTGCAGGCCGCTATTCTGGCGTTCATCGCCGCACCGGCGATCATTCGCTCATTGTACCGTCTGAAAGAACCAGAGCATGATCTGGAGGCGGTGACGTTGCGAGGCTGGGGAGGCAACTGATGGCAGGCGTCTATACATCTCCAACACGTCGGCGTGTGATCGGGGTGCTCTTCCTGGCGTTGGGTGTGCTGTTGTGGGTTTTGTTTGCCCGCGGCCTCGCCCCCGACGCGGTGACCACCTATAAGCTGACGCCGGGCGGGACGGCGCAAAAATTGCCGGACTGGGTGTTCCCCACCCTGCCGATGCTGAACTTCCTGGCGATCTTCAGCGCCGGTTTGGGCGTGTTTCAGCTGGTGCGCGGCTTTGGTCGGCGCACCAATCTGGTGCTCAGCCTGGTGGTGGCTGCATTCATCTTTGGATTTCTCAGCTGGGCGACCTCGGGCGGGACGTTGAACCTGGCGGGGTTGTTCCGCAGCGCGCTGGTCAAGGCCGTGCCGCTGACCATTGGTGCGCTCTCCGGGGTGTTGTGTGAGCGTTCTGGCGTGGTCAACATCGCCATCGAGGGGATGATGCTCACCGGCGCGTTTGTTGGCGCCTTTGTGGGCAGCGTGACCAACCTGTGGATCGGCCTGCTGGCGGCGGTGCTTTCGGGCGGCTTGCTGGCGGCCATCCTGGCCGTGCTCTCGATCAAGTACAAGACCGACCAGATCATCGCCGGCACGGTGATCAACATCTTCGCCACCGGCCTGACGTCTTTTCTCTCGGCCAAGTTTTTGCAGAAGTACCAGTATTTGAATGATCCAGGCCGCTTTCCCACCATCAAGATACCGGTGCTGGCGGATATCCCCTTCATTGGGCCGATCCTCTTTCAGCACAATATGTTCGTGTATGCGCTGTACATCTTCCTGGTGGTGCTGACGGTGGCGTTGTTCTACACCCGCTGGGGCTTGCGCACCCGTTCGGTGGGCGAGCACCCCAAAGCGGCCGATACGCTGGGGATCAATGTCTTCCGCACTCGCTATCTCTCGGTTATTCTGGGGGG
>RFKO01000173.1 GCA_003694235.1 Anaerolineae bacterium | reverse complement strand
GATGCAGTTCAAACCCAACATTGTAAAAATTCGGGTCCACATCGCGGCGACACCACACGCTGCGCGCCTCCAGCTTCAACAAAGGCAGCTTGTACATATCCTCGGGCAGGTCAATGCGCAAAGGCATCCGCTGCCCGGCCACAATCGGTTTCTCGGTTATCACCATCATCCCCATCGGCGTCAGATTTCCGAGGTATCCGAGAAACTCACCAGTCTCGCGATGAAACACCCGCGAGTAAAACATGATATGCTGCCGTTTCAGTTTGCGCCGCTCCTCCATCCTTGCACCCTCCGATTGCCTCGTTCCATGCATACACCACGCAGTACCTGCTCCCATTATACCGATATTCAGACGAGAGAAATAACCTATGAGCGTTGATAGTTTCAAATTCCTGCCTCGCCTGCTGGCCGCCTACTACCAGGCCATCGCTCAGGCATCGTCCGACCCCATTCCCTGGACGCCGCTGGAGCGACCGTTGTCGGAATGCAAATTTGGACTGGTAACTTCGGGAGGCCTGTACCTGCGCGAGCGGCAACAGCCTTTCGACCTGGAGCGGGAACGCCAGCACCCCTCCTGGGGCGATCCCTCTTTTCGGGAAATCCCCACCGATGTACAGCAGGGCGACCTGGCCGTCAGTCATCTGCACCTCAACACAGAGGACATCCAGGCCGATTTCAACATCCTGCTGCCGATACACCGCTTTCAGGAACTGGCCGCCGAGGGGGTGATCGGCGGGCTGGCAAGCAAAGTCTTCTCATTCATGGGATACCAGGGCTTCCCGCCCGACACCAAAGCCTGGGAGCAGGATTACGGCCCTCAGGTCGCCGAGGCGTTCAAAAGCGAAGGCGTGCATGCCGTGTTGCTCACGCCTGCCTGACCGGATTGCGCCCGCAACGTGCCCGTGCTGGCACGCACACTGGAAAAAGCCGGTCTGGCTACCATCCTGGTGACCAATATGCCCTTCTGGGCAGAAAAGATCGGGACGCCGCGCACGCTGGGGGTGGAATTTCCCTTCGGGCACACGCTTGGCATGCCCGGCGACGTCAGCATGCAACGGCGAGTGATTCGGCAAGCGCTCGAAGCATTGCAAAGCATCCGCCAGCCGGGGGAGATCGTCCACTCTCCAGAGCAATGGCCGGTGCCGGTCAAAGAGGCCATCGAAGCCTGGCAGCCACCCCAGCCCTCGCCGATCGTGTCCATCATGGGAGACCATGTGCGCAAGGTCATCAGCCAGCGCCGCAGGAAACGGAAAGGATGACACCATGCAAGCCATCCTGCGTATCCTGATTCGCAGCCTCGTGCGTCTGCTCTGCCGGCTGGACATCGAGGGACTGGAACGCCTGCCACAGAAGGGCATGTGCATTGTGGCGGCGAATCATCTCGGACGACTGGACGCCGTGCTGATCTACGCCCTGCTGCGGCGCAAGGACATCATCGTGGCCATCGCCGAAAAGTATCAACGTTACGCCATCGTGCGCTGGCTGGCGCGGCAGGTCAACGCGGTGTTCATCGAACGGTTCAACAACGATACCCGCACGCTGCGCATCATCCTGCGCCGCTTACAGCAGGGGGAAATTCTGGTAATCGCCCCCGAGGGGACGCGCAGCAAAACCGAGGCGCTGCTGCCCGCCCACCCCGGCGCGGCATATCTGGCAGCCAAAACCGGCGCGCCGGTCTACCCCGTCGCCGTGACGGGCACGGAAGACAGACTGGTCATCGCAAATCTCAAACGACTGCGCCGTTCGCATGTCACCGTGCGCGTGGGCGAACCGTTCACCCTTCCCCCACTCGAAGCGAAGAACCGCTCCCGGCAACTACAGGACGCCAGTGACGAAATCATGTGCCGCATTGCCGCCTTGCTGCCGGAGAAGTACCGCGGCGTGTACGCCCAACACCCACGATTGAAAACATTGCTGGCGGAGAAAAGCGACGGCTGAATCGAGAGATCTCACGGCAGGTAAGGGGGTAAATCCTGCACGCTGAAACCGCCATCCTGGCGCAACACGCTGAACGTGAAGGAAGCGCGTCCATCGGGAGTTTCGAAAGGCGCGCCATCCGCGGCCAACAGCGTGACGGTGAAGCGATAGCCCTTGGGCACGGCTCCGCTGTTCAGTACCTCCCCTAACGGCAGACATTGCAGGCCGTTGACTTCGCACCCCTGACGAAGCAGCGCAGCGCCGTCATCGGGCGGCACGTCGGGATTCCAATCGCGCAGCACCTGCCAGTCGCCGCCGTAAAGCGCAGCAGCAGCGGCGTAATCCCCCGCGTGTAGAGCCTGCAAAAAATCCGTCAGAACGTTTCGGGCCTCGCCCTCGTCCGGAGCAGTGCCGCATGCGCCGCCCCACAACACAGTCAACAAAACCAACAGGAAAACGATGGGCTTCTTCACCGTCAATCCCTTTCCACCAACGCCCGCAGGCCGAGAGCGTAGGAGCGCCAGCCGAAGCCGGTGATTTTGCCCACGCACACGGGGGCCAGCAGCGAAGTGTGGCGGAATTCTTCACGTGCGTAGACGTTGGAGAGGTGCACTTCTACCACCGGGATACCGATGGCGGCGATGGCGTCACGAAGGGCGACCGAGGTGTGGGTATAGGCTCCGGGGTTGAAGACCACCCCCGCCGCCCACCGACGGGCATCGTGCAGGGCGTCGATCAGCGCGCCCTCGCTGTTGCTCTGAAACGTCCGCACTTCGACACCCATCTCCTCCCCAAGCGCCACAAGGCGGCGGTTGATTTCTTCCAGCGTGAGCGCGCCGTATACATCCGGCTCGCGCTCGCCAAGCAGGTTGAGATTGGGGCCATGAAGGATGAGGATGGCAGTCATCAGTCCGATTATATCATCACGCCTGAGCCAAAGAGCAGATCGTTTTGTGATACACATCACTATTTAGTGACATTAATCACAAAAAGAGCGTGACTTCCTCCACTGGCACAACGAAATCACCGAAGCCCATACTGAAGTTAGGAGCACCTCATCGCAAGCGCCCCCACCCGACCCCGCGAGGAAGAGAGGACACCATGAGCAATCCCACCATGCTTGACCCACCCCAAGTCATCCCCAAAACAAGCGAAGACCTGTCGTTTCTCGACGAGGTCATCGCCCGCACACCGGGCGACTCCCGCCTGGAGATGT
>RFKO01000172.1 GCA_003694235.1 Anaerolineae bacterium | reverse complement strand
TCAGGAATCAGGGCGGCAGGGGTGGTCGGGGTCGGGGTCTTTGGGGGGCATGCCTTCGGTGCCGGGGCCGTACTCGCACACCGCCCGCCAGGGGACGTAGTGGGTCTGAATCACGTCTTCGTCAATCACCTGCCCGTCGCGGTAGACGGTGCGCGTGACGGTCACGCTGCCGCCTGCCACCGCCCAATCCACCTGGCGGATCTCCCCCGGGGCGAGGTCGGGGTTCTCGATGTAGCGCGGCTCCGGCGGGTCCTGCTCATCCACCAGGCCGGTGGTATGCCATTCCACCGTGCGCCCGTCCGAGGTGGAGTAGAACTTCCAAGTCAGGGAGTTGTTGCCCACGTAGGTTTCCATCAACAGCCAGTAGGGGGTATCGTTCTTGAACTTGAAGTCCACCACCGGCACATAGACCGTGGCGTCCAGCCCGGCCATTCGGCTGTCGTGTCCGCCGCCGTAGGTCTGCTCGTAGTAGTACACGCGGTAGGCGTGCGGGTAACGCTCCACAATCGGATAGCCGCCGAAGAACACGGTGCGAAACAGCGTGGTGCTGACCTGGCACACGCCGCCGCCCACCCCTTTGATGGTGCGGTCGCCGAAGATGATCCACGCCTCGGCGTAACCGGTGTCCAGGCTGACATCGCCGAGCACCTCGGCCATCGAGAAAACTGCTCCCGGCGGCACCAGCAGACCGTGGAAGCGCCCCGCCGCGGTGCGGATGTTCTGCCTGCGCGCCGGGTCGGAGCCGTAGAAGTAGGTGGTGTGCGAGCTGACCAGCTCGGTGATGCCCAGGCTTTCGGCGGTGGCCTCGTCCCCCACTTGCGGCGAGCTGTATTCCATATCCAAGGCCACCTCGTGCTCGCCGGCGAGCAACGCCTGGTTGATCGCCGCGATGGTGGCCGGGATATCGAGCGCTTGCCCGTCCTGCGCCGGCCGGATCAACTCCAGCTGGCGGGTATCGTCGTTGAAGATGAAGCGGGCGTTTTCCGGCGGGCGCTCCAGGCCGGGAGCGATTTGCGCCAGGAAATCGCTCAGCTTCTTTTCGCTCAGCAGCACCTGGTAGGCTTCGCCGTCGGCGGTTTTGATGCGTTTGATCTCCAACATGCTGGCCAGCGTCTCGCGCGGCAGCAGCCAGGGGCCGGGGCCGTCCTCCCCTGCGCCGGGCAGGGTGAGGGTGAGCGGCGCGCTGAGGATGCGCCGGGCGACCTCGGCCTGGGCCTCCGCATCCAGGATGACCGGCGGGTCTTCCTCGATCACCAGCGGGATCTCGGCAGCGGTCATGGCCTGAGCGTAGGTTTGCAGGATGGTGAGCATGGCGGGGACGTTGAGATGCCGTCCCACCTGCCCCTGCCGGACGACGACATCCACGCCATCAATTTGCAGCGAAGCTTCGATGGTGGGCCGGTTGACCTGCGCGGCGATTTCTTCCAGCTTGAGCGCGGCGATGCGCTGGTCGAAGGTTAACTCTAGCGGGAGGACGATGCCGTTCCGCCGGGCGCGCCATTGCTCGCTCAGCCGTTGGAACACCCCGCCGCGACGGCCAACCTGATAGGCCTGCAACGCGGCCCGGGCGGGGTCGAAGAGAATCCCCAATTCGTAGGGGGAAAACGTCCAGGTTTTTTCCCCATCCCGCAGGGTGAAGCGCGCGCTGTGTGGGTAATCGTAGGCCGTTTGCAGACGCGCCGCCGCCTCGGCGGGGGTAAGCCCCGAAAGGTCTATCTCGCCCACGCGCACGGTGGGGAAGATGCGCCCGCGGTAGGCCAGCTGGTGCCCCAGTGTGACGGCGAACAGCGTCGCCAGCAGGGTGAGCAGGGAGACCAGCGGAAGCAGGAGCAGCGCGGGGAGGCAGGAGCGGTTGGCGTTCATCGTGTCTGCGCGATTTTACCAGAGGCTCAACGGGGGCAGAAAAAAAACAACGCGGAGGAGAAGCCTCCGCGTTGAAATGGGTCAGCCTGCGACGCGCTCAGCCTTGAGGGGCATAGGCTTTGACATCGGCGATGGCCTTCTTCACATTGACGAAGGGCAGGATGATCAGCCCCATGAAGAAGAAGAAGATCAGTGAAAGGATGGCCGGGCGCAGGCTGCCGAACATCTGGTTCATCAACCCGAACAGGAAGGGCCCAATCCAGGATGTGCCGCGCTCGCTGACCTCATAGAAAGAATAGTATTCGGCTTCCTGCCCGTCGGGGATCATCTGGGCAAACAGACTGCGGCTGATCGCCTGGCTGCCGCCCATCACGATGGCGATGAAGGCGCCCAGAATCCAGAACTCCAGCACGCGGGTCTCGCCCTTCATGCCGCCGTAGGCGTAGGTGACCACGCCGGCCCAGATCACCAGGCTGATGATGATGGCGCGCTTGGCGCCCACCCAGTTGGCCAGTTTGCCCCAGAACAGCGCGCCGCCGAAGGCCACGAACTGGATCATCAGGATGACCATGGTGAGCGTCCCCTGGTCTATCTCCAGCCCGCCGCGGGCCAGCGGCGCGGCGGCGAAGGTGGCCGAGACCGCGATCACCGTCTGGATGCCGTCATTGTACAGGAAGTAAGCCAGCAGGAACTTGAGGGTTTCGGGGAAGTTTCTGATCTCTTTGAGCGTGTGCGCCAGTTGCTTGAAGCTGATGGTGAAATAGTTTTCGCCCGCGGGCAGCTGCCGTGTGGGATGTCGCGAGCGCAGGCGCGCCCAGGTGATGAAGGAAAAGCCCATCCACCATACGCCCGCGGAGGCCAGGTTGATGCGCACTGCCAGATCGGTGGGTACCCCCAGCTTTTCGCGCAACTGGAAGAAGATCAGGTTGAGCAGCAGGAGCAGACCGCCGCCCAGGTAGCCCAGCGCCCAACCGTAGGATGAAACCCGGTCACGCTGGTCTTCGCTGGCGATATCGGGCAGGTAGGCGTTGTAGAACACCACCGCCGCGCCGAATGCCAGGTTGGCGATCACGAACAGCACGCCGCCCAGCCACCACACCGGCTGGGTGACGAAGAACAGGGCGATGGTCGCCAGCGCGCCGATGGTGGCGACCAGTTGCAGCAATTGCTTGCGGCGGTGAGAGTAGTCGGCGAGCGCCCCCAGGATGGGCAGGAAGATGACCTGCATGCCGACCGAGAAAGAGACGGCATAGGGGACGAACGAATCCGGAGCGACCGGGATGCCGAAGAAGCGGGCCATGCCGTCGTTGTAGGCTTCGGCGGCCGTGGCGGCCAGCGAGGCCAGGTACGGGCCGAGGAAGACCGTGCCAACCGTGGTGCTGAAGGCCGAGTTGGCCCAGTCATACATCGCCCAGCCAAAGATTTCCCGCTTGTCGTTTATGGGAGGGGATGAGAGTTCGGATGAGTTCATGGCGATTTCCTTTCCTCTGGGTTGTTATTGGAAACAGCGAATGAAAAGTGGGGTTATCATACCATAACTTGATATGTGCTGCGTTGGAGCGTGATACAATCTCGCCCATATGGAACGGTGGTTCCGCCGCTTGCGGACGCTCCTTTTTCTGCTGGCGCTGATGCTGGTTTTACAGCGCTCTCACGCCGATCTGGCCGACCGCGCCGGTCGTTTGCGGGCGTTCACCCGTCCACTGGAGTTCAACTATGCCGGCTGGATGCTGGATGCGCTGATGCTCAAGGCCGCCCAAACGGCAGCTGCTCCGGCGCAGTATTTGCCCTCGCGGGAGGCGCACAACCTGGTGCTGCAGTACCTCGATCTGGTCAGGCGCACGCAGGAACTGGAGGCCGAAATCGAGGCCATTTACGCCTCGCCGGAGGTGGATGATCCGCTAGGCGCTTCGCAGGCCGCGCGCCGCGAGCTGGATGAACTGCTCTCCCAGCAGCGCTTTCTCGCGCCGCTGGTGGAGAGCATTTTGCAGGATCAGTTGACCACCGTGGCAGCGGAAATGGGTTTGACGCTCGGCGGTTTGCCCGTCCCTCCGGTGTTGTATCACGTGACGCCTCTGCCCACCGCGCTGATCGTCTCCCCGCGCGAGGTGATTCGGCAGGATTTCAACA
Source organism: Anaerolineae bacterium (assembly GCA_003694235.1). GTDB lineage: Bacteria > Chloroflexota > Anaerolineae > Anaerolineales > UBA11858 > J130. The sequence continues at coordinate 2,662 of RFKO01000172.1, read as the reverse complement.
TCTCGCTGGTCGCCGGGCTGACTGCCGACCAGCGCGAGGCGCTGGAAGCGCAGGTGGATCGTGCCCTGAACGTCTCTTCGCTGGTGGTCAATGTCGGTGGCGTGGGCGTGTATCCCACCATGGTCATTCAATCCACCGATCTCAACTGGCTGGTGGAGGTGGTGGCGCACGAATGGGTGCACAATTTCCTCACCCTGCGTCCTCTGGGGATGCTGTACGAAAGCAGCCCGGAGATGCGCATCATCAACGAGACGGTGGCCAGTCTTGCCGGGAAAGAAATCCGCGATGCTTATCTGAGGCGCTTTTATCCGGAGCGGATGCCCTCTCCCGCCCCCCCGCCGAAGGTCTCTCCCTCTGCCTCCGAGGCAACGCAGCCGCCGCCCTTCGACTTCCGCGCCGAGATGCACAAAACCCGCCTGCGGGTGGATGAACTGCTGGCGCAGGGGAAGGTTGAGGAAGCCGAGGCTTATATGGAAGCCCGCCGCCTGGTGTTCTGGGAAAACGGCTATCGGCTGCGTAAACTGAATCAGGCGTATTTCGCCTTTCATGGCGCCTACGCCGATACCCCCGGCGGCGCGGCCGGCGCGTCGGAAGACCCGCTGGGCGATGCGGTGCGTCGGTTGCGTGCGGCCAGCCCCTCGCTGGCGGAGTTCTTGAATCGGATTTCATGGATGTGGTCGGCCGAGCAGGTGCTGCGCGCCGCCGACCGGCCTTAATTGCTCAGTTTTCTGGAGTGTGAACCATGCGACAGTTTCTTGTTTTCACCGTTCTGGCCCTGGCGTTGACGGCGTGTGTCGCAGGCCCAACGGACACCACCGAGCCGCCGTCCACCCCCCAACCCTCTGCTGTCTCGACGCAGGCGTCAACCCCGATGGCAGCGCAGGCCTCCCCTACCGCTGAACAAGAACCGAAAGAGACGGGCAGCAGCGGTTTTGTCAGCGAATGCACGCTGGTCAGCGCCTTGCCGGAAGCGCCGTCGGAATTCGAGGCTCTGTTCGCCGTCACCGCTGAAGATTGGGTGGATGGCCCGGACACTGCCGCCCTGACTATTGTCGAATACGGCGATTTTCAATGACCGTACTGCGCGCAGATGGCGCCCGTGTTGGCGCAAATCCGTGAGGCTTTTCCCGAGGATGTACGGGTGGTTTACCGGCATTTCCCGCTGGCTTCCATTCATGATAAAGCGTTGCTGGCGACCCAGGCCAGCGAAGCCGCGGCGGCGCAGGGGCAGTTCTGGCAGATGCACGACTTGTTGTTCGAGAAGCAGTCCGAATGGGCCGGGCTTGATCCGTCGGATTTCACCGCCTGGCTGGTGGATCAGGCAGAAGCCCTGGGGTTGGATGCGGCCCAATTCGAGGCCGATCTGACCAGTGAGCCTATCGTTGCCAAAGCGCAGCAGGCCTGGGAGAAGGGGCAGGAGATCGGCCTGCCGGGGACGCCGTTCATCGTTTTGAACAACAACCCCTACAACGGAGCGTTGGATGTCTCGGTGGTGGGCACCATTCTGGCGCTGATCAACCTCTCCGAGCGCCAGTTCGACCAGTGCCCCCCCGAGGTGATTGACCCGCTTAAAGGGTACACCGCCACCATCCAGACGGAGAAGGGCAACATTGTGGTGGAACTCTTCCCTGATGTCGCTCCTCTGGCAGTGAACAACTTTGTCTTTCTGGCGCGTCAGGGATGGTACGATGGCGTTACCTTCCATCGGGTCATTCCGGGGTTCATGGCGCAGGCTGGCGATCCCAGCGGCACTGGCCTGGGTGGGCCGGGATATGCCTTTGCCAATGAGGTCTCCGAAAACCTGACGTTCGACCGGGCCGGCTTGCTGGCGATGGCCAATGCCGGGCCGGATACCAACGGCAGCCAGTTTTTCATCACCTACGGGCCGGCGGAACACCTGAACGGCGGATACACGATTTTTGGCGAGGTGCTCGAGGGCATGGATGTGCTCAACGCCCTGACGCCGCGCGACCCCGCTCAGGGCGGCGACCTGCCCCCCGGCGACCAGATTATCACGATTACGATTGAAGAACACTGAGCAATCGCCGCAAGGAGGATAAAAGATGGGATTGAAACCCGATCACTGGATTCGCAAAATGGCGCGCGAGCATGGCATGATCGAACCCTTCATCGAGAGCCAGGTGCGCGAGGGGGTGATTTCCTACGGCGTCTCGTCCTACGGCTACGATATCCGCGTGGCGGACGAATTCAAGATTTTCACCAACGTCTTCTCGGCAGTGGTGGATCCCAAGAACTTCGATCCCAAGAGCATGGTGGACTTCAAGGGAGACGTGTGCGTTATCCCCCCCAACTCCTTCGCCCTGGCGCGCACGGTGGAGTATTTTCGCATCCCGCGCGGGGTGCTCACGCTCTGCGTGGGAAAGTGCCTGACGGGCGACACGCGCGTGGTGGACGCCGAAAGCGGCGCGTACCTGTCCATTGCCGAGGCCGCCTCTCTGCGCCGCACGGTGGGGCTGCGAGACTGGGGCATGGCGCAACTTCCGGTCGCCGAATTCATCCCCAACGGCGTCAAGCCGGTGTACGAGTTGACCACTCGCAGCGGGTTGCGAATCAAAGCCACGGCCAATCACCCCTTCCGTCAACTCCACGGCTGGACCCCGCTCGCCGACCTGCGCCCCGGTGACCGCATCGCCGTCGCGCG
>RFKO01000171.1 GCA_003694235.1 Anaerolineae bacterium | reverse complement strand
GGGCGTGATACAATCTCGCCCGAAGTCGGGCGCGTAGCTCAATGGCAGAGCAGTGGCCTTTTAAGCCATTGGTTGCAGGTTCGAGTCCTGCCGCGCTCACAGGCGAACACCCGCGTGGCGGGTGTTTTTTTGTGTTACACTTGGCCTAAATTCGCAAGCGAGGTATGTTGTGATCCCCATCCGTGATGTTCTTCCCACCCGTCGCTTCCCGCTGGTCAACACCCTGTTGATTGTGGTCAATGTGCTGGTGTATTTCTTCCTCAGTTCGCTCGGCCCGTTGGAAGAGCGGGTGGTCTATCGCCTGGCGCTCATTCCTTTTCACTTTGTGACGCGCATGAGTATAGGGGATGTGAGCGATATTTTCACCAGCATGTTCATGCACGCCGGTTTGATGCACCTGGGCGGCAACATGCTGTATTTGTGGATTTTCGGTGATAATGTGGAAGATCGCATGGGGCGGGGGCGGTATTTGCTCTTCTATCTGCTGGGGGGGACGATCGCTTCGTTGACTCACATTCTCACCAATCCGCTTTCCCGTGTGCCAACGGTGGGTGCCAGCGGGGCGATTGCCGCGGTGCTGGGCGCTTATCTGGTGCTGTACCCGCAGAGCCGGGTGCTCACGCTGGTGCCGTTGGGTTTCTTCCTGGAGCTGACCACTCTGCCCGCCTCGCTGGTTTTGGGCGTGTGGTTCCTGCTGCAGTTTTTCTCCGGTGTGCTGTCGCTGGGCGGCCCGGATGTGGGCGGGGTGGCTTTTTGGGCGCACATCGGCGGTTTTGTGGCCGGGGTGCTGTTGGCCAGGCCGTTTGCCCGCCGCGAGCCGCCGCAGATTCTTTACTGGTAGCCTCAGTGATCAAGCCAGGCGGCAATCGCTCCCAGGCGGGTGCAGACGTGCGCGCCGGCGCGGTTGCCGGCCCGGCAGCATTCGGCCAGCGTTTTGCCATCCAGCCGCGCGGCCAGCAGGCCGGCGGCGAAGGCGTCTCCTGCGCCCGTGGTGTCGAGCGCCGCGACGGGGATGGCGGGGAAATGTTGGGGGTGTCGGCCGTCGTCCAGGTAGCAGCCCTGCGCCCCGAGTTTGACGATCACGTTGGGGACGCCGCGGGCCCTCAGGGCGGCTGCGGCACGTTCGGCTCGCGCTTCCCCTGTCAGCCGACGGGCTTCCTCCTGATTACAGAGCAGTATATCGAGATGCGGTAGGGCCTGCTCGAGGGCCGTCCGCAAATGCGGTTGCTGCATCCCTTCACCGAAAACCACGTCCAGCGAGGTGGATATGCCGTGCTGACGTAAGAGGGCCAGGCGTTCGGCAAGGCCGTGGTGCAGCGCGGGCAGCACGAAGTAGCCGCTGATGTGAAAATGCCGCGCTCCGCTGGAAAGGATCTGCTGCGGCTGGATGTCGCCGGCGTGCAGGTGTTGATTTGCCCCCGGCGTGTGTACGAAACGTGGCTGATGGTCGCTGTCCACCAGCCCCACACTGACGCCGGTCTGCGCGCCCTGCACAAAGCGGACGAAGCGGGTATCTACGCCGAAGCGCTCCCAATCGCGTTGCAGTAAACCGGCGGTGTTGTCGTCACCGATACGGGCGAGCAGGCCGACCTTCACGCCCAGCGCGGCCAGTCCGATAGCGGTGTTGGAGGCGCACCCCCCTGGCGCCACGTCCGCCTGATCGAAGGCAATCGAATCGTGCCGGGGCACATCGTCCACCGGATAGCAGAGCACATCCAGCGTGGCGTTTCCGCAGACGATGATATCGAGCAGGGGTTCAGATTTCAAAGGATGTGTGTTCGGGTGGGAAGTACACTTCGGAGATGCCGATTTCTTTCAGCCGTTCCATCAGGGGGAGCGCGCCGCGCGCCTCCCCGTGTACCAGGAAGACTTTTTTAACCCGCTCCTTGACCGCGGCGGCGTATTCCACCAGCAGGCTTTGGCCGGCGTGCGCCGAGAGCCCGCCGATGGTGGCTACTTCGGCTTTGCGCTTGTAAACCTTGCCGAAGATTTTGACCTCCTCGGCGCGCTCGGCCAGGCGCCGTCCCAGCGTGTGCGGCGCCTGCCAGGAGACGATCAGAATGGTGTTGAGCGGGTTCTCGATGTTGTTTTTCAGATGATGGAGGATGCGCCCGGTCTCGGCCATGCCGGAGGCCGAGATGATCACCATCGGGCCGGAACGTTCGTTGATGGCTTTGGATTCTTCCACCGAGCGGGTATAGGTGACCAGGTCGGCGCCCAGCGCCGAGTGGTGCACATCGTTGCGGATGAAGTCGTGGGTTTCGGAGTCGAAGACCTCGCGGTGGGCGCGGAAGATGTCGGTGGCGTTGACCGCTAGCGGGCTGTCCACATATACGGGGATGCGGGGGATGTCCCCGTTGTCGATCATCTGATGCAGGCAGTACACCAGTTCCTGGGTGCGCCCGACGGCAAAGGCCGGTACGATGATGCGTCCTCCGCGTGCGACGGTGCGCATGACCACCTCTCGGAACTCCTCGAACGCCTGTTGGGGGTCGCGATGCGGTTTGTCTCCGTAGGTGCATTCCATCAGCAGGTAGTCGGTCTCGCTGGGGAGCACCGGGTCGCGCAAGAGCGGCATATCGCGGCGGCCAATGTCGCCGGAGAACCACAGCCGGAAGGTGCGGCCTTTCTCCTCGATGTCCAGCACAATGGCGGCCGAGCCTAAGATGTGGCCGGCTTCCACAAAGCGGGCGGTCACGCCAGGGACGACCTCGAAGGGCTGATCGTAGGGCATACCGACGAAGTGGTGTGCGACATGGGCGGCATCCAGCTGGGTGTAGAGCGGTTCGACCAGTGGCTTGCCCTGTCTGGCAAGTTTCTTGTTCAGGTAGGCGGCGTCATATTCCTGAATGTGCCCCGAGTCCAGCAACATGATGTTGGCCAGATGGGCGGTGGCTTTGGTGGCGTAGATCGGCCCCTCATAGCCCTGTTTGGTCAGATGAGGCAGGTTGCCGCTGTGGTCGATGTGAGCGTGTGAAAGCAGCACGGCGTCCAGGGTTGCCGGCTCGAAGTGAAAATGTCGGTTGCGCTCGTAAGTGTCCTTGCGTCGGCCCTGGAACAGGCCGCATTCGAGCAACAGCCGGTGGCCGTTGATTTCCAGCAGATGTTGTGAGCCGGTGACGGTTTGCGCTGCGCCGTGGAAGTGGATCTTCATTTTGGGTCTCCTCGCGATGGGTGTGTGTCATTCAGACGCGCTCAACACGCCAATGATTTCCTGACCGAAGTGTTCTCTTCGCCAGGGGACGGATTCCAGGATGCGTTGCACAGCGTCCAGATTTTGGGGATTGGCCTCTGCCAGAGTGTGGAGCAGGTCTTTGGGCAGGATGACGTCCGAGGGGACGTTCATGGCGCGGGCTTTGCGCTGTCGCCAGCGGCGCAGGCGTTCGATGCGCTCGCGGCGGGCTTCGTCGGCATAGGGCCTGGGCGGCGGGTAGAGGGGAGGGCTTTTTTCTCCGCGGCGGATGGCGCGCAGCAGTCCTTCGCCCAGCCATTGTGCCTGACGGGGGCTGACGCCGGGCAGCTCGGCCAGGGCCTGGATGGATCTGGGGCGCGCCCGGGCGATTTCTATCAGCGCTTTATCGCTGATGACCTTGAAGAGCGGGCGGTTGAGACTGCGGGCGCGTGCATCCCGGTAACGGCAGAGTTCTTGCAACACGGCGGCCTGGCGGGGAGTGAGATCGTAAGCGCCGCGCACGCGCCAGACGCTGTCTGTCCCGTTGCGGTGATGGGTGGAGTCCACCTGGCTGGCGCGGCGGAAGTCTTCCTGGGCGATCTCCCAGCGGCCGAGAGACTTGAGTTGGGGGATCATGCGCTCGCGCAGCGGGAGCAGGTAGTGGGTGTCGAGTTGCGCATAGGCCAACATGTCGGGCGGGATGGGGCGTCGCCCCCAATTGGCGCGCTGCAGGTGTTTGTCTGCCTCGATGCCGAATTGCTCTTTCAGGATCGAACCCAATCCCACCTTCGGCCATCCCAGGATACGGGCGGCGATCATGGTGTCGAACAGCCCCTGCACCCGAAAGCCGAAGTCCTGATGCAACATGATCAGGTCGTATTCTGAGGCATGGAAGACTTTTTCGATGGCGGGGTTGGCGAAGATCTCTCCCAGTGGGGAGAGGTTGTCCAGCGCCAGCGGGTCAACCACATAGTCGTTTTCGGGGGTGGAGAACTGCAGCAGGCAGACCTGTTCCTGGTAGGCGTACATGCCGTTGGCTTCGGTGTCCACCGCAATCACGCGCTCGCGCGCCAGTTCGTCTGCCAGGCGCAGGAGCGCGTTTTTGCGGGCGATGAAGATTGGCGATGGCAATGCTTGCATGGGGGGAATTATAGCCTATTGTGAGAGTTCTTTCTCCATCACCAGGGCGTCCACGCCGCCGTTGTAATAGCGCGGCCAGATACCCACCTGCTGATAACCGCTTTGTCGGTAAAGGTGGATGGCCGCCCGGTTGTCCACGCGCACGCTCAGGCGGACGCGCGGGACGGGCAACATGGATTCGCAGGTCTGGAGCAGCAGACGGCCGACGCCCCGGCGGCGGTAGGCCGGCAGCACGCCCAGGGTGGCGATCCAGGCCAGATTTTGCGAGGCGCGCACGTCACCGGCGATGAAGCCGATTATTTCCTCTTCCGCGTTGACGGCTTTGAGCCGGATCACCGCCGGGAAGGTGAGCACCGCGATCAGGTCGAGCAGCGGCCAGGCGTCGGCCTCGAAGCAGGCTTTCTCCAGCCGCCGCAGGGCGCCCAAATCGCGCAGGGTAGC
>RFKO01000018.1 GCA_003694235.1 Anaerolineae bacterium | reverse complement strand
CCGCTCTCCCTGGCTTCATCTGCGTGTGCAACAGCCGCCGGGGGAATTCCCGCGGCGGATCGTTATCAGCCTGCCGTTGCCCATCCGGCCGCTGGCCTGGGCGCTGCGTCGGTTTGGGCGCTGGATTCCCCTGCGAGACGCCACCGCGCTGGATGAGCTGTTGTTGGCGTTGGATCAGGCCGCCCGTGAGGGCGAGGCCCTGTTTGTCGAGGTAGATGAAGGCGAGGACGCCGAGAAAGTGACCGTGTATCTTGGTTGAACGAGAGGAGATAGAACGATGACCACCGCTGAAGAACGAAAGAAAATCCTGAAGATGATTCAGGAAGGCAAGATCACCCCGGAAGAGGGCGCTCGTCTGCTCAAAGCACTCAGCGCCTCCGAGGAAAAGCCCCGGCGTCGCGGCGAGCGCTCGCGGCTGGCCGCCCGCTGGTTGCGGGTGCGCGTTACCGATATGGAGGCAGGACAGACCAAGGTCAACGTCAACCTGCCGTTACGATTGGTTGACGCCGGTCTGAACATTGCGGCTCAGTTCGCCCCGATCGAAGACTTCGATGAGCTGGCTGAAACCGTCATCGAAGCCCTGAACGAGGGCCTGACCGGAAAGATCGTGGACGTGGTGGACGGTGAGGACGGCGAACATATCGAGGTGTTCATCGAATGAGCGCGTTGAAAGGCAGAACCTCGCTTACCGGCATGCGTGCCTTTGTGCTGGTTGCCGTCGGTCAGGCGATTTCCCTGATCGGCAGCGGGATGACGCAGTTCGCCGTGATCATCTGGGCGTGGGAGATCACAGGGCAGGCAACCTCGCTGGCGCTGGCCGGCTTTTTTGGCTTCGCGCCGGTCGTGCTGGTCAGCCCGCTGGCCGGCGCGCTCGTGGATCGCTGGAATCGCAAGCTGGTGATGGTGCTGAGCGACCTGGCCGCCGGACTGGCCACGATAGCTTTGTTGCTGCTTTACCTGACCGATGCGCTGCGCATTGAGCACATTTACCTGCTGGCGGCCTTTGTCGGCGTGTTTCAGGCCTTTCAGTGGCCGGCGTTTTCTGCGGCCATCTCGGTGATGTTGCCCAAAGAGCAGTATGCCCGCGCCAATGGGATGCTCGAACTGGCGCGGGCCGGTTCGGGCATCCTCGCCCCAGTGCTGGCGGGGATGGTGATCGGCCTGTGGGGGATTGCCTGGGTCTTTGCGATTGACATCGTCACCTTTCTGTTCGCCATCGGCGCGTTGCTGCTGATCCATGTACCCCAGCCGCAGCGCAGCGTTGCTGGAGAACAGGGGAGGGGCAGCCTGTGGCAGGAGACGCTTTATGGCTTTCGCTATATCTGGCAGCGACGCAGCCTGTTCTGGTTGCAGATGGTATTCTTCTTTATCAATCTGACGGCTACTTTTGGCTATGCTGTCATGGCAGCCATGATCCTGGCGCGCACGCACAACGATACGGTGACTTTAGGGGTGGTGCAGTCCGCCGGCGCGCTGGGCGGCGTGGCAGGCGGTTTGTTGATGAGCATCTGGGGCGGGCCAAGACGCCGCATTCATGGCGTGTTGTTGGGGATGGTGGTCGCCAGCCTGGGCGGCACTCTGCTGATGGGGGTGGGCCGCAATCTGACGCTGTGGGCTGCGGCCTCTTTTGTGGGGTCGGCCAGCATACCGGTGCTCAACGGCTCCAATCAGGCCATCTGGCAGGCCAAAGTCGCGCCTGACGTACAGGGACGGGTGTTCGCGGTGCGCCGTTTGATCGCCCAGATCACCGCGCCGCTGGCCATGCTGCTGGCCGGCCCGCTGGCCGACCGCGTGTTCGAGCCGGCTTTTTCCCGGCCGCATCCTTTTGCCTGGCTGGTGGGCAGCGGCCCTGGGGCGGGGATGGGGATGATGTTCGTGTTGGCCGGTCTGCTGGGTGCGCTGGTGGGCGCGGCGGGGTATCTCTTCCCGCCGGTGCGGAACGTGGAGAGCTTGCTCCCCGACCACGCCTGAAATCCTGCCGCAGGTTTGGGGCCGGCGGCGAGGCATATGCGTTTGCCCAACCCTCCCGCAGATTCTAAACCTGCGGGAGGGTAACTGTAGGCGAGATCGCCGATCTCGCCTACAGGGACGCCGATCCTGGCTATTCCCCCGCCAGGGCCAGGAAGACATCCTCCAGCGTGGGTTCGACGCGGGCGGCGCGCACGCGCTGCATCCCCTGGGCTTTGAGCGGGCGTGTCAGGTCGCCGCGGCGCACCTCAGGGCGCGTCACGGCGCGCAGGTGATCGCCCGCCAGGCCGGCGCGCAGCACGCCCGGCAGCCCCTCCAGCAGACGCAGGGCGGGCAGCAGCGGCTCGGCGAACACATCCCAGGCCAGGCCGGGGAGCGCCTGCTTTTTGAGCGCCGCGGCCGTGTCCAGCGCCAGCAGGCGGCCGCGACTCATGATGCCCACCCGGTTACAGTACTCGGCCTCGTCCATGTAGTGTGTGGTCACCATCGCCGTCACCCCCTCGGCGACGAACTCGTAAATCAGGTCCCAGAAATCGCGGCGGGCGGTGGGGTCCACGCCGGAGGTGGGTTCATCCAGAAAGAGCAGTCTGGGGCGGTGGACGATGGCGGTCGCCAGCGCCAGCCGTTGCCGCCAGCCGACCGGCAGCGCGCCGACGCGCTCATCCAGCACGCCGCGCAGCCCCAGGCGGTCGAGCGTGTTTTCCAGGTGGGCGCGCTCGTAAACTCCGTACACGCCGGCATAGAAGGACAGAT
>RFKO01000170.1 GCA_003694235.1 Anaerolineae bacterium | reverse complement strand
TCCTTACGCCCTGCCAGGCGATGTGCCTGACGGATGGGTTCTGGCAGGCGATATCCACTGCCGCAGGCCAGCACAACCTGGCGCGCGCTCTCCAAATCCACGCGATGACCGACTGAAATATACACCGGCCGCACGCGGGCCCGCGTGCGCAAGACCAGCCCGATGGTTTCTCCGTCGTCCACCAGGGGCGTGTATGCTCCCCGCTCCGGGGACGGCTCCTCGGCATCCCCCACCAGAATAGATTTGGCGCAGCCGATGGCGGGAGCATCCAGCCATACGCCCAAATGACAGGCCAGACCAAAGCGGCGGGGGTGCGCCAGACCGTGCCCATCCACCAGAAAGACGTCAGGGCGATGATCGAGACGCTCCAGAGCTGCCAGGATGACCGGCATCTCGCGGAAGGAGAGCAAACCGGGGACGTAGGGGAAAGGGGTAGGGATTTGCGCCGTCGCGTACTCGATCACGCGCAGCGAAGGGAATTCCAGCACCACCACCGCGGCGCGCGCCAGGCCGCGCCCGCGCGGGAAACCGACATCCACCCCCGCCACGCGCCGCACTGCGGTAAGCGGCAACGGCTCGAAACGCACGCGATGGCGCAACGCTTGCTGCACACGCACTGCCTCCGCGGGGGAAAGATTCCAGTCATGAAGAGGATGCGGTTCGCGAGTATAATCAGCCATCGCTACATCATGATGGAGGCATTATGAACAGAATCCAATCCTGGATCGAAAAACACATCCCCGAACAGGGAGGCAAAACCATCCTCATCACCGGCGCCAATAGCGGCATCGGCTTCGAGGCCGCCCGCATCCTGGCAGAGCGGGGCGCGAGTGTGATCATGGCCTGCCGCAGCCCGGAAAAAGGACAGCAGGCGGCCGCCAGGATTTCCGCCGCAGTGGAAGTCATGCATCTTGACCTGGCCGATCTGCGCCAGATTGAAGCCTTCGTCGCCGCCTTTGGCGAACGCCACGAGCGACTGGATGTGCTGATCAACAACGCCGGCGTGATGGCCTGTCCCTTGCAACGCACCGCCGACGGCTTCGAAATGCAGTTCGGCGTGAATCACCTGGGGCACTTCGCGCTCACGGGACATTTGCTGCCTCACCTGCTGGCTGCCCCGGCAGGACGGGTGGTCACCGTCAGCAGCATGGTGCACCATCGCGGCCGCATGGACTTCGACAATCTGAACGCCGAAAAAAGTTACCATCGCTGGGGGGCATACGCACAAAGCAAGCTGGCCAATCTGCTGTTCACCTTTGAGCTTCAACGGCGCCTGGCAGCCGCCGGCCACCAGGCCATCAGTGTGGCCGCTCACCCCGGTTATTCGGCCACGCGGCTGCAACGTCACCTGGGCGTGTTCCAGATCGGCAACCTGCTGGCTCAAAGCGCCCGCATGGGGGCGCTGCCAACCGTCTATGCGGCCGCGGCGACCGATGTGCAGGGCGGTGAGTTCTTCGGGCCTCGCTGGTTTGAATATCGCGGCTTCCCGGTGCGAGTGCAGGCCAACCCGGCAGCGCACAACCGCGCGCACGCTCGACGACTGTGGGAAATCTCCGAGCGCCTGACCGAAATCACTTTTCCGCTTTAGCGGCGCGCGCAGAGCGCACCCGACCTATGGCAGCTACGAACTCCTCCACCGGCCAACGGGCAATCGCCTGACCAATCAATTCCAGAGGCAAGTCGTCCAGTTTGCGAAAGCGAACACAAGATTTACCCATATCGAAGCGCTTGCCGCTCGCCCGGTAGGCGCTTTCGAATTCCTGGCGCGCCGCATCGTCCATGTAAATCCCTGTCAGATAAAGAGACATGTGATGCTTCTGCGATGCCAGGGCGGCATACATCAGCGGCTTCTTGTTATAGGTGTGAGGAAACGTCTCCAGCGGCACCTGGTAGGTGATCATGCCCCAGTTGATCACCTCTTCGTACCCCGACGGTAGATTCGCCAGGATCACCTGCCGCACTGCCTGTAATACGGCGCGTCGCTCCGGTGGCAGTTCAGCCAGATAATCTTCAACGGTTTGCGCTTCAGAGCGCATCAGAGTTCCTCGTAGCGGGCAATGCGTTGAGCGATCACCTGCAAGCTGTTTTCCCAGAAATCCGCTTTGCGAATATCAATGCCAAAACGCGCTGCCAGTTCCGCCGCGGTGCCCTCACCGGTCGAGGCCAGCAATTCACGATAGTCGGGGATGAACGTCTCGCCACGCTGTTGGTAGATGGCGTACAATCCGATGCCGAACAGCAGCCCAAAGGCATAGGGGAAATTGTAGAACGACAGACCGGCGGAGTAATAGTGCGGCTTCCATGTCCACATATACTTGTTGCGATAGCGCGCATCCAGGCCCTCGCCATACGTCTCCGCCTGCGCCCACTCCATCAGTTCGCACAACTCATCAGCCGAAAGTTCGGCCTGCTCGCGCCGTCGAAACACTTCTCGCTCGAAGAGAAAACGCGAGTAGATATCCACGATCACCTGACTGTCGCTGATCAGAGAAGACTCCAGGATAGCCAGCTC
>RFKO01000169.1 GCA_003694235.1 Anaerolineae bacterium | reverse complement strand
CGGTGTCAACCAGTTCGGCGCTGTAACGACCGGTTTCACCCAGCACCTGCTTCATCAGTTGCCCCAGGCTGCGAATGGAGGTCACAATCAGGACACGATACCGCATAATTTCAGTGTATCACGCGCGCCCACAAGGCGCAAGAAAATGAAAGGCGCGCGGGCGAGATCTTTCCACCCGCGCGCTATCGAATGTCAACCAGCGTGTAAAAATCACTCGGCTTGTGGCAGCATCTTCACCAACTGTAAAAACTCCTGCCATTCCTCGGCGAAGAAATGCACGGTCACGTTGTTCAGTTCAAGATGATACGTGGTCTCGCCATCCGGCTCTTCAGCCAGCCAGGCAGCGTAGTTCTGCGTTTCGGCAATTGTACGGGTCTTGGGTTCCGGTATCTCGACCATGAGTATTCTCTCCTGTTCTGGTTATGGGGCCGGCAGCACATACCAGGGGTTGACAAAACCGCCATTCAAGCGCACCTCGAAGTGCAGGTGCGGGCCGGTGGAATTGCCCGAACTGCCGCCCAGGGCGATCAGTTGCCCCTGGCGCACGCTCTGGCCACAACTGACGTTGATGCTGCTATTGTGGGCGTACAGTGTCTGGTAGCCGTTGCCGTGGTCAATGGCTACGGTGTAACCATAACCACCCGTCGCCCAGCCGGCGAACACCACCACGCCGCTATCGGCCGCCACGATGGGATCGCCAATCCCCACCCCGATATCAATGGCCAGGTGACCAGACCAGTAATCATTGCCGGAAAGTGTATGGTTGGTGGTCGGCCAGATGAAAGCGCCACTCCCGTACAGGCCGCCGCTGGGCACAGAACACGCGCCGCTGCCATACACACCGGTGGAGACGCCGGCCATACCGCGTGCCGGTACAGGCACAATCCACTGCTGGAACTCGCGATGTCCGCCCGGCACCATCACCCACTGCCCTGGCTCCACCTGAGGATCGGTCAGGTCAAAATCGTTTCCAATCCAGTTGACAATGTCATCCACATCGGCTTCGAAGGCGTCGGCCACCGATTGCAGGGTATCGCCTTCCTCCCACTGGTAGTACACGCCATCTGTCGGCGGAATGCGCAGCACCATACCGGGAGAGAGCGAGTGCGGATCGTCCTTCAACACATCGTAGTTGGCCCACAACACCGTCTCCGGTTCGAGGCCGAATTCGGCTGCGATGCCAAACACCGAATCGCCCCGCTTGACGGTATATTCCACCGCCTGATAGCGCGGACGGTCGGGGATTTCGGTCTTTAGCGAGGCGCGCCGGTACAACGCCTGCCGCGGGGTTGTCTGCGCCAGAGGGGGCAAAGCAGGAGGCTGTTCCGCCGGCGACACAGCCGTCGCGAGCGGGGTAGCAGTTTCTGCGCCGGCGGCCACTGCCTGCCGCGGGGCAAAACGCTGCCAGGCCAGCAGCGCGGCCACCGCCAGCAACACCAGCGCAATCCCCCAGCTCAACCAGTACAACCACGATTTCATCGGCGCGCTACTCGTTCAATGTCATCAGGAATTCCAGATTGTCTTTGGTGTTCCGCAATCGGTCGAGGATGGCCTCGGTCGCCGTGCCCTGATCCATGCCCGCGCCGTGCGGCGGCGGCGTGACCATCTGATCGTACATGCGGCGCATCAACCAGACGCGAGGCGTGAGGTCGGGGCCAAGCAAGATTTCTTCGCGGCGGGTGGAAGAGCGAGCGATATCAATCGCCGGGAAAATACGACGCTCTTGCAGCTCGCGCGAGAGATGCAATTCCATATTGCCGGTGCCCTTGAACTCCTCGTACACCACATCGTCCATGCGCGAACCTGTGTCCACCAGACAGGTGGCCACAATCGTCAAAGACCCCCCCTCTTCGATATTGCGCGCCGCGCCGAAGAAACGTTTGGGCGGGTAAAGCGCGGAGGGGTCAATGCCGCCGGACAGCGTGCGTCCTGAGGGTTGCACCACCAGGTTGTAAGCCCGCGAGAGACGGGTGATCGAATCCATGGCGATGAACACATCACGTCCGACTTCCACCAGGCGCTTGGCGCGCTCGATCACCATCTCGGCCACGCGCACATGAGAGGAAACCGGCTCATCGAAGGTGGAGGAAACCACCTCGGCGTCCACCGAGCGATCCATATCGGTCACTTCCTCCGGACGCTCACCGATCAGGGCGACGATCAGGTAAACCTCAGGGTATTGTTGCGAGATCGCGTTGATGATGTTCTTCAAGATGGTGGTTTTGCCGGCTTTGGGTGGGGAAACGATCAAACCACGCTGACCACGGCCGATCGGAGCGATCAGGTTGATCAAACGGGTAGCCAGCAGGTTTTGGTCGGTCTCCAGGTTGAAGCGGCGGTCAGGGAAAATTGGCGTCAGCTTCTCGAAGCGCGGCCGCCGGGCGGCTTCCTCGGGGGAAAGCCCATTGATGCTTTCCACCTTAAGCAAGCCGTAGTGCCGCTCCGATTCACGCGGCGGGCGCACGTGCCCGATGATCATATCCCCATGCCGCAGCTTGTAGCGGCGGATCTGAGATTGAGAAACATACACATCGGTCGCGCTGGGCTGATAGTTCTCCGAGCGCAGGAAGCCGATGCCCTCACTCATGATCTCCAGAATACCGCCGCGCACCTCTAGCCCTTCACGCGCCGCCTCTTCCTGGCGGATCAGCATGATCAGGCGCTCTTTTTTCAGGCGCGCAGCTTTCGGGATGTCCAAATCCAGGGCGATCTGGCGCAACTCATGCAATGGTTTGCGTTCAAGCTCTGCAACGTTCATAAATTATCCTGTTTTGAAGGGAAAACGGCCGCGTCCGTACGAAAAGCCCCCCTCTGCTTCGCGTCAGGGCGTAACAGGGGAATGCTATACGCGGTTGACTCACCTGGGAAAAAACAAGCGGGGGAAATCCGTGCCGAAATTATAGCATGCACATCCAGGGGCTGCAAGTGCGATTCACAGCGTGGGTGCACGCAAAGGTCGCAGATTGCGAACCCTCCCGCAGGTTCGACGATGCGAATTTTCGCCGCAAATGTGCAGTACAAGCAGCCATATCACCTCCCTGGCGCACCATCAACAACCTGCGGGAGGGTACCTTTTACATACTTTGCATGCACCCTCGCAGCCTGCCAACGGCCATCCGTTCCGCCTGCCAATGGTATAATCCCCTCCATGCTGGAAAAACTGCAAGGAATCGAAGAACGTTACGCTGCCATCAACGAAGAATTGATGACCGTTGGCGATGATTACGAACGCGCCGCTCAACTGGCGCGCGAGCGCGCCGACCTCGAACCGATCATCAAAAAGGCGTCCGAATACCGTCAGATGCTGAAAGACCTGGAAGAGGCGCGCTCCCTGCTGGAGAGCGACGACCCCGAAATGGCCGAACTGGCCGAAATGGAGATCGCCGAACTCGAAGCGCGCCTCCCCGCGCTGGAGCGGGAAATCAAAAGCATGCTGCTGCCCAAAGACCCGCGCGACAGCCGCAACGTGATCATGGAAATTCGCGCCGGCACCGGCGGCGATGAGGCCGGCCTGTTCGCCGCCGACCTGTTCCGCATGTACAGCCGCTACGCAGACAAACAGGGCTGGAAAGTGGAGGTGCTTTCGGCGAACGAAACCGGCATCGGCGGCTTCAAAGAGATCATTTTCCTGGTCAAAGGCCGCGGGGCATATTCCCGCCTTAAGTACGAATCCGGCGTGCATCGGGTGCAACGCGTGCCGGTCACCGAATCGCAGGGGCGCATCCACACCTCCACCGCCACGGTAGCCGTGCTCGCCGAGGTGGACGACGTGGAAATCGAAATCCCGGACAGCGACATCAAAATGGATGTGTACAAATCGGCCGGGGCTGGCGGACAAAACGTGCAAAAGAACGCCACCGCGGTGCGTCTGACGCACATCCCCACCGGTATTGTCGTCCAATGCCAGGACGAGCGCTCGCAACTGCAAAACCGCCAGCGCGCCATGAGCATCCTCAAGGCACGCCTGTACGAGATCGAAGAATCCAAACGCCGGGCGGAAATCGAGGCCGACCGTCGCTCTCAGATCGGCACAGGCGAACGCTCCGAGAAAATCCGCACCTACAACTTCCCTCAGTCGCGCGTCACCGACCACCGCATCAACCTGTCTTCCTACAACCTGCCCGCCGTGCTCGACGGCGACCTGGATGAGTTCATCGATGAACTGGCCACTCGCGACGAGGCCGAGCGCCTGGCCGAAGCCGGATTGTAAATGCCACCCGACGGCCTGCCCTGTCAGGTTGGGCCGCTACTGCAGGCCCTGAAAACCCGCCTCGCCCCCCTCAGCGAAACCGCCTGGCTGGATGCACAGGTGCTACTGGCGCACATTCTGGGCGTCGAACGCGCTTTTGTGCTGGCACACCCGCAACACACACTCTCAGCCGACCAACTCGAAAGCGTAAACGCATCCCTGCAACGCTTGCTGGCTGGGGAACCCCTGCCTTACGTGCTGGGGCAGTGGGAGTTCTACGGCCTGACTTTTCAACTGTCCCCCGCGGTGCTCATCCCCCGCCCGGAGACCGAGATGCTGGTCGAGCACGCGCTGGCATGGCTGCGCCAGCACTCCGGGCGACGCCGCTCGCTGGACGTGGGCACCGGTTCGGGGTGCATCGCCATCGCGCTGGCAAAACACGTCCCCGACCTGCATCTGCTGGCGCTCGATCTCAGCGCCGCCGCGCTGAAGGTTGCCCGCGCCAATGCCTCTCGGCATCAGGTGGCACAGCGGATTCAATGGCTACAGGCCGACCTGCTCACGCCGCTCTCCACCCACGCCGTTTTCGACCTGATCTGCGCCAACCCTCCGTACATCCCCACAGCAGTGCTGCACGGCCTGGACGTGCATGAACGGGAGCCGACCCTGGCGCTCGACGGCGGGGACGATGGGCTGGCCGTCATTCGACCATTGCTCCGGGGAGCCCGCCACCATCTCCGCCCCGGCGGCCTGCTGCTGATGGAAATCGAAGCCTCGCTGGGACAGGCAGCCGCCAGCCTCGCCGGCGAAGCCTTCCCCGAGGCCGAGGTGCAGATACTGCCCGACCTGGCCGGACACGACCGTCTCCTCAAGGTGCAAACAGCTCACCACAAAGCATGAAGACCATCATCCTGCCTGCCAAACATCCCGAAGCGATGGAACGCGCTCTGGCAACCCTGGCAGAGGGAGGAATCGTCGCCTTTCCTACCGATACCGTGTACGGCATCGGCGCGCGTGTGGACGACCCACAGGCCATCGCCGCGCTCTTCCGCGCCAAAGACCGTCCGGCGGAAAAAGCCATCCCCGTGCTGCTCGGCAGGGCAGAAGACCTGGAAAAAGTGGCGCTGAACGTGCCGTCAACCGCTTTCAGGCTGGCAGAAGCTTTCTGGCCTGGCCCGTTGACCCTGGTCGTGCCGCGCCATCCGTCCCTGCCGGCAATCCTCGGGCCGCAACCCACCGTAGGCGTGCGCATCCCCGACCACCCGCTGGCTTTGGCGTTGCTGCGCGCCTGGGGGCCGCTGGCCGTAACCTCGGCCAACCGCTCCGGCGGAGCAAACACGCTCAGCGCCGCAGAGGTGTACGCTCAGCTCAACGGGCACATCCCGCTGATCCTGGACGGCGGGCGCACACCGGGAGGCACTCCCTCTACGGTAGTCGATTGCACCGGGGACGAGATAAAAATTCTACGCGCCGGGCCGTTGAGCAAAGCAGACCTGACAAATGCGCTCAAAGATTTTAGATAATCTTTATCTTCTTTTCATCTGGCTCTTAACTTTCTCTCTATAATGAAAATTGCATTCTCCTCATACACTCAACTCGCCCCGCCGGGAACTGGAGCCTCCCCCGCGGGGCGGTTGAGTCTAAAGGCCAGGTAAGACTCTCGTCTTTCAGCGCATCAGGGGGTATAACAGGAGGTAGCACCATGAAACCCGCACTTACCAGCATGCTCATCGCTACAGGGCTGCTGCTGGCCGCCTGCTCCGCTGCCGCGGCCGCCACTTCCCCCACCGCGGACCCAACAAACACCCCCGCCCCGGCAGAAGAAGTCACCCCTACATCTGCCCCCAAAGCCACGGAATACACCATCGTCACACTGCTGCCCTTCGACGCCATCCCGGCGATCGACAACCCGGAGTTCCTGACAGCAGCACAGGCAGATGAAGAATATACCCCCGAGGAAATGGTCATCGGCGTCACCTTCAACGGCGAGTCTCGCGCCTACTCCGTGCCGCATCTCTCCATGCACGAAATCGTCAACGACACGGTCGGCGGCGTGAAAATCGCCGTCACATGGTGACCGCTTTGCTTCACGGGAATCGTGTATTCCCGCCAGATTAACGACCAAGAGTACACCTTCGGCGTCAGCGGCAAGCTGATCATGAACGTGCTGGTGATGTACGACCGGCAGACCAAAACACTGTGGAGTCAGTTGCTCGGCGAAGCCGTGGAAGGCCCGTTGAAAGGCACCAAACTGGAATACCTGCCCTCCTGGCAAACCACCTGGGCAGAATGGAAAGCGCTGCACCCCGATACCCTGGCCTTGCGCAAAGGTTACTACGGCAGTCGCGACCCCTATTTCGATTACTACGATTCCAGCCGCAGCGGCGTCATCGGCCAGAGCCACCGCGACGACCGCCTCTATGTCAAAGAATTTGTCATCGGCGTGGCGCTAGACGACCTGGCCGTCGCTTATCCTTTCTCTGTGCTCAATGAACAACCGGTGATCAACGACGCCCTGGGCGATACCCCCTTGCTGGTGGTCTTCGACGAGGAAAGTGTGACCGGCGTGGTGTTCGACCGACGGCTGGGAGGACAGACCCTCACTTTCGAAAGCGCAGGGGAGGACACGCTGCGCGATCAGGAAACCGGCAGCCTGTGGAACAAGCTAAGCGGCGAGGCGTTGGACGGCCCGCTGGCCGGCCAACACCTCAACCGCGTCAAAAGCACTTCATCGTTCTGGTTTGGCTGGAAAGATTTCTACCCCCATACGCGCGTGTACGGTGTGGACGAGCAACAGCCCTGAGCGCTGTTCAGCTCTCCGTCAGGGTTTCGCTCCGCGCACAGGGTACGTACAGCCGCTCGGTATATTCCTTGACCATGCGGCGCATGTTGAACTGCGGCGCCAGCGTGCGAATAGAAGCCTTCATCCGCGCCACCCATTCACGCGGCAGGTTGTCGTCACCGCGACGATCGTAATACAACGGGATGATTTCATTCTCCAGCGTGGCCATCAGGCTCTCGTAATCGCGCCGATCTTGCTCCTCCGGATCATCGTAATCCACATCGTCGCCGATCGCCCAGCCGTTCAGGCCGTTGAATCCCTCGCGCCACCAGCCATCCAGCACCGAGAAGTTGAGCACGCCATTGAGCGCGGCTTTCTGCCCTGAGGTGCCAGAAGCCTCATTGGGACGACGCGGCGTGTTCAGCCAGACATCCACCCCCTGCACCAGATAACGGGCCAGGTTCATGTCATAATCATCCAGAAAGACCAGCCGACCGCCGTTCTCCGCTTTTTTAACCGCCCGGTAAACTTCCTGAATCAGCATCTTGCCCGGATGATCGTCGGGGTGCGCCTTGCCCGCGAAGATAATCTGAACCGGGCGGTTTGGCTGATTGATCAACGCCAGCAAGCGGTCAAAATCTCGCAGGATCAGGCTGGCGCGTTTGTAGGTCGCAAAACGGCGGGCAAAACCGATGGTCAGCGCGTAGGGGTCGAGCAACACCCCGGCAGCGATCACCTGCACCGGATGAATACCGCCGTGAATCCACTGCCGACGCGCCCGCTCGCGCACATAAAACGCCAGTTTGCGCTTCAGATGGCGATGGATGGCCCACAGTTCCTCATCCGGGATGTCCTCCACACCCTCCCATAGCTCGGGATCGTCCATGTGCTCCATCCAGTCGCGCCCCAGGTAGCGGCGGAAGAGATGCTGCAACTGGCGGGCCATCCACGTGCCCACATGCACGCCGTTGGTGATCGAGGTGATCGGCACTTCTTCCTCGGAGCGATCCGGCCAGAGGAAATGCCACATCCGGCGCGCCACCTGTCCGTGCAACTCGGAGACACCGTTGTGCTTGCCGGAGAAACGAAAAGCCAGCAACGGCATGCTGAAGGTTTCTCCCCACGACATCTG
>RFKO01000168.1 GCA_003694235.1 Anaerolineae bacterium | reverse complement strand
GCCGAAAAGGTGGACATTCGCAGCACCGGTCGGGTTTGGGGCGATGTGGTGACCACCGCCTTTTCCACAGAGGAGGGCGCCTTCCTGCGCGGGCAAATCCGCATGGAAGAACAAGTCGAACTGGAAGCGGGGCAGCCGGCAGGGGAGGCAGAGACTGCTCCATCAGAACCGTCTTGAAGCGTCTGGCAGGGTTTCTAGTGGCCGGCGCGCTGCTTGCCGTGTCGGCCGCCTGTTCTTTATCCTTCGCCGGGGAAAGCACCGCGCTACCCACTGGCACGCCCTTCCCGCCAGCGGAGACCATTCCGTCACCTTCTCCCCTCCCCTACCGCCCGGCGCCTTCCCCGACGGCATCCCCCACCGTTTCTGTCACACCGACCCCTATGCCCGCCGCGACGGTCTGCCTGGAGAGCGGGCGTGTGGAGACAGGACAGCTGGATACCGCTCGCCTGGACGCACCGCTGATCTTTCGTGTGTATCTGCCGCCCTGCTATGATCGCCAGCTGGATACATTCTTCCCGGTGTTGTATCTGCTGCACGGGCAGGGATTCTCTGACGAGCAGTGGGAGCGGATGGGTGTTGTGCAGGTGGCCGAGACGTTGATGGCGCAAGGAGACATCCCCCCCTTGTTGATCGTCATGCCTGCTGAACAAGATCACTATGCTCCGCCGGAGCGCAATCCTTATGGCGAGGTGCTGGTGGACGAATTGCTTCCGTACATTGAGGCGAATTATCGTGTCCGCCCGGAGCGTGCCTATCGCGCCATTGGGGGAGTCTCCCGCGGCGGCAACTGGGCGTTGTATCTGGGCGTGCAGCGCTGGGATGTGTTCGCCGCGGTGGGGGCGCACAGCACGCCGTTTTTTCGCACCCATTTGCCGGCTGACCTGCGCGCCTGGGTGCGCGCCATACCTGCGGGTCGGTGGCCGCGCTTCTTTCTGGATGCCGGCATGGACGATCCCGGCCTCGAGCCGATTCTACGGGTGGAGCAGGTGTTGACGGAAGAGGGCATCCCTCACGAGTGGCACCTCAACCGCGGCGCGCATGACGAGGCGTACTGGTCAGCGCATCTGCGGGATTACCTTCTGTGGTACACGGAGCAATGGTGAAAGCATGCGATATAATCAGGCCATGTCGTTGACACCCGAACAGGTTGAACACATTGCCCGTCTGGCGCGTTTGGAGCTCACAGCCGAAGAGCGCGAACGCTTCAGCCGGCAGCTGACGGCCATCCTCAATTACTTTCAGCAATTGCAGGAGGTAGAGGTGGCGGAGAGCGCCCTCACCCCACCGGCTGGGGGGGACGCCCGTCTGCGCGCAGACGAGGTGGGTGAGAGTCTGGGGCGGGATGCCCTGTTGGCGAACGCTGCCGACCACGCCGGGGGACAATTCAAGACGCCGCCGGTCTTTCAGCAGGGGGGGAGCAATGAATGAGGTTCTTTTGCTGACTGCGGCACAGATGCAAGCCGGTTTGCGGCGCGGCGAGTATTCCAGCCAGGAGCTCACGCGCGCCTGCCTGGAGCAAATCGAGCGGCTGGAAGATCGCCTCCATGCCTTCATCACCCTCGCGCCGGAGATGGCCCTCGAGCAGGCGCGGCGAGCAGACGAACTTCTGACCGCCTGGCGTCGTCAGGGAGGAGAACTCCCTCCATTATTGGGAATCCCACTGGCCGTTAAAGATGTGCTCGCCGTGCGCGGCCTGCCCTGCACCGCCGGTTCGCGCATCCTGGAGGGCTTTGTCCCTCCCTACAATGCCACCGCGGTCGAGCGCGTGTTGCAGGCTGGCGCGGTAGTTTTAGGGAAGACCAATACCGATGAGTTCGCCATGGGGTCGTCTACCGAGAATTCTGCCTTTGGTGTGACGCACAACCCCTGGAATCTCGAGCGCGTGCCCGGCGGCTCGAGCGGGGGCAGCGCCGCGGCGGTGGCTGGTCGCATGGCGCCGTTTGCTCTGGGGACGGATACCGGTGGGAGCGTCCGTCAACCGGCGGCTTTCTGCGGCCTGACGGGCCTTAAGCCGACCTATGGGCGGATTTCGCGCTACGGTCTGTTTGCGTATGCCTCTTCGCTGGATACCGTTGGCGTGCTGGCACACACCGCTGAGGATGCCGCCTTGCTGTATGGCGTCATGCAGGGGGAGGATGTGCGCGACGCTACCAGTCTGCGCGCGCCGGTTGAAGCGGTGGATTTGAGCGCGCCTCCCGATTTCGAGCGCCTGCGTCTGGGAGTGGTGAAGGAGTATCGCCAGCATGACATTCAGCCGGAGATTGCCGCTGCCCTCGAGAAAGTCGTCCGGCAATTCCAGGAAATGGGCGCCACGGTGCAGGAAGTTTCGCTGCCCTCCACCCGTCACGCGGTGCCGGTGTATTACCTGATTGCGCCGGCGGAAGCCTCGGCCAATCTGGCGCGCTATGACGGCATCCGCTACGGCCCTCGCCAGCCGGCGGATACCTTGCCTGACCTGTATCGGCGCACTCGCGGGCGTCTGTTTGGGCGCGAGGTCAAGCGCCGCATCATGCTGGGAACGTTTGCGCTGTCCGCCGGTTATCAGGAGGCTTATTACGGCAAAGCGCAACGCGTGCGGCAGATGATGCAGCAGGATTTCGCCCGCGCCTTCGAGCAGGTGGATGTGCTGCTGGCTCCGGTGGCGCCGACGACGGCTTTCCCCATCGGAGCGCACCGCGGCGACCCCCTTTCCATGTATCTGGAGGATATTTTTACCCTGCCCGCCAACCTGACGGGTGTACCGGCAATTTCCTTTCCCGCCGGTTTCGATCAATCTGGCCTGCCCGTCGGGCTTCAGTTGCTGGGAGGGCCTCGGCAAGAGGCTTTACTCCTCCAATTGGTACATGCTTTCCAGCAGGTCACCGCCTGGCACAACCGCACACCGCCGCTGGTTTTGGAAGAATGAGCCGTTCAGAACCCTATCCGCCTACGGACCCGACTGCGGTAGATGTTCAGCAGGTGCTGGATGTGATGAGCCGCGCCAATGAGATTTCCAGCACGACCGAGTCGCAGGAGTTGCTTGAACAGATGCTGGACCTGATCATCGAGGTTTGCGGCGCGGATACCGGCACGATGTATCTGCTGGATGCTGAGAGGCATGAGTTGTCCTTTCAGTTGGTGCGGGGGCAGGTACGTGAGGCCTCGCTTACAGGGATGCGCATACCCGAAGATGAAGGGATTGTCGGTGCGGCCGTGCAGCAGCGCAGACCTGTGGTGGTGGAAGACCTGGCCAGCGATCCGCGCTGGTCGAAGATCGCGCGGCCACAAGGCGTGGTTTTGAGAAACACGATAGCGTTCCCTTTGTTGTTGCGCGGCAGACCGGAAGCCGCCATCCAGGTGTTCAACTTCCGCAAGAAGCCTTTACACCTCATTCAGATGCTGGGCAACCGCATGATCGCGGAGTATGAAAAGACGGTTTTGCTACAAACCAGTCGGGCATATGGCAGCAAACTGGAACGCCTGCTCAAGCTGATGACGCAAATCAGCGCCACGCTGGACAAGGATCGTCTGATCGAGCGCATACTGGACGAAGCACACCGACTGCTCGATGCTGAAGGTGTCTCTCTCTTCCTGCTGGACGATCCCGGCCATGAACTGATTCTGCATTCTTCTAAAGGAGAACACCCCATTCCCGAGCCTGTGGTGCGTTTGCCGGTGGATGCCGGGATTATCGGGTATGTGGTGCGCAGCGGGGAGGTCGTTTGTTTGCGGGATGCGGCGGGCGACCCGCGGCATTATCCTGAGATAGACCGTCTCTCTGGTGTGACCACGCGCTCACTGCTGGCCGTGCCGTTGCGTATGCCGGATGTGATCTTTGGCCAGGAGCGCGGCATAACGGAGGGACGGATCATTGGCGGTTTGGAGGCCATCAACAAGCAGGCAGGGGAATTCAGCCAGGACGATGTACTGTTGCTGAGCAGCCTGGCCCAGCAGACCGCGCTGGTGATTTACCTCTCCAATCTGTATACCGAGGCGGATGAGCTGTTTGTCAACACGGTGAGAGCGCTGGTGGCGGCCATTGATGCCAAAGACCCCTATACCGAAGGCCATTCGCAACGGGTGAGTGAGTACAGTGTTGCGATGGCGAGCGAGCTTGATCTGCCGCCCCGCGTGGTTCAGCAGGTGCGCCTGGGCGCGCTGTTGCACGACATCGGCAAAATCGGGGTGCCGGATACCATTCTGCGCAAGCCCGATCGCCTGACGGCCGAAGAGTACGCAGAAATCAAGAAGCACCCTCTGATCGGGGCGAAGATCATCGAGTCGGTGCATCAACTGGAAGAGATTGTGCCGGCGCTGGCGCAGCATCACGAGCGTGTGGATGGGAAGGGGTATCCGCTGGGGTTGGAGGGGGAGAACATTTCCATGATCGCCCGGCTGGTGGCGGTGGCAGATACGTTCGACGCGTTGACCTCAGAGCGCCCTTACCGGCCGGCAATGAACCTGGAAGACGCGCTGGACATTATCCGCAAGAGCGCCGGCAGTCAGCTGGACGCACGTTGTGTGGATGCGTTCTTCCGCGCTTACCTGAAGGGGAAGATTAAACTTAAGTCCGGAGGCTTGACGAATGAATGAACGCTTGAAAATCGTGATCCCCATGGCGGGCTTTGGCACGCGTTTGCGACCGCATACCTGGAGCCGCCCCAAACAACTGATCACCATCGGCGGGCAGACCGTTCTGGATCATGTACTTTCCATGTTTTCTACCCTGCCCGATCCGGAGAATGTGGAATACATTTTCATCATCGGCTATCTGGGTGAAAAGATCAAAGACTATATGCAGGCCAATCATCCTGAATTGCGGGTGCAGTATGTGGTGCAGGAAGAGATGCGAGGGCAATCGCACGCCATCTACCTGGCCAGGGAGTACCTGCACGGGCCGATGCTGATGGTGTTTGCCGACACGCTGATCGAGACCGACCTGTCTTTCCTGGCCGACGAGCAGGCCGACGCGGTCGCCTGGGTGAAGGCAGTGCCCGACCCGCGGCGCTTCGGCGTGGCCAAACTGGGACAGAACGGCCTGGTGGAGCGTATCATCGAGAAACCGCGCGATCTCAGCAACAACCTGGCGGTGGTAGGCTTCTACTATTTCAGAGATGCGCACGCTCTGGTGCAGGCCATTGAAGCTCAAATGGCGCAGGAGCGCCAGTTGCAGGGTGAATACTATCTGGCAGACGCGATCAACATTCTGCTGGAAAACGGCGCCACCATGCGTACCCAGCGCGTGGATATCTGGCTGGATGCCGGTACGGTTGAAGCCGTGTTGGAGACCAACCGCTATCTGTTGGGGCATGGGCGGGATAATTCGGATCAGGTCTCAGCGCGCGAAGGTGTGTTGATCGTCCCGCCGGTGTTTATTCACCCCGAGGCGCATGTTGAGGCCAGTGTGATCGGCCCGTATGTCAGCCTGGGGGCAGGCTGCGAGGTGCGTCACTGCGTGCTGGAGGATACCATCGTGGAGCGAGCGGCGCGCATATCGGGCCTCAGCCTGACGCATTCCCTGATTGGCGAGAATGCGGTGGTGGAGGGCGGCAGCCGTAGCGTCAACATTGGCGATCACTCGGTGGTGAATATATGAGCGCTGCGGTAGCCGAAAACCTGCGCGTGGAATGCCGCGCCGAATATACGTATCCCCAGCGCCCGGTGGCCGTCTGGCTGGATGAACGGCGCATTGAGGTCGCCGAGGTATTGCGTGAATGGCGGTCCCCGGAAGGCCGCGCCTTCGAGGTGCTTCTGGACGACGGACGTCAGCTCAGGCTGGTTTATCGTGAGGATGTTCATTCCTGGTCGGTGCAAGGGTGATGAGTGGTATGGAATTTGAGGCTATCATCGGGCTGGAAGTGCACGCTGAGATTGCCACCCGCTCGAAGATGTTTTGCTCCTGCCCGGTGCTGGATACCACCCAGGCGGAGCCGAACCAGGCCGTGTGCCCGGTGTGTAGCGGCATGCCCGGCACGTTGCCGGTCGTCAACCGGCGGGCCGTGGAACTTGGTTTACGGGTTGCGCTGGCGCTGGGCTGCGATATCCCTCCAGTCAGTGTCTTCGCACGGAAGAACTACTTCTACCCCGATCTCCCCAAGGGGTATCAGATCTCACAGTACCGTTATCCGCTGGCGGTCAATGGAGTGTTGGAGATCGCGGTGGATGGGGAGCGACGTCCGATCCGCGTGCGGCGTGTTCATCTGGAGGAGGATACCGGCAAACTGACGCACATGCAGGATGAGCATGGGGCGTACAGCCTGGTGGACCTCAACCGGGCCGGGGTGCCTTTGCTGGAGATCGTCTCCGAGCCGGACATGCGCTCGGCGGCGGAAGCGCGCGCCTACGGTGAGGCGCTGCGTCAGATATTGCGTTATCTGCAGGTGAACTCCGGCGACATGCAGAAGGGGGTGTTGCGTTTCGAGGCCAACGTCTCGTTGCGCCCCAAAGGCGCGACCGGTTTGGGGACGCGCACCGAGATCAAGAATCTGAACAGCTTTCGCGCCCTGGAGCGCTCCATCGAGTACGAGATCGAGCGTCAGAGCGCGTTGCTGCGTCGCGGCGAAACGGTCATCCAGCAAACCGTAGGCTGGGACGAAGCCCGCGAGATCACGCTGGTGCAGCGCGGGAAGGAGGAAGAGGATGATTATCGATACTTCCCGGAGCCAGACCTGCCCCCACTGGTGATCTCGGCGGAATGGCTGGCTTCCATCCGTTCCGCCCTGCCCGAACTGCCGCACGCCCGGCAGCAGCGCTTTGAGCAAGCGTATGGCTTGCGTCCTTATGATGCCGGGGTGTTGACCGCCGAGGCCGAGATAGCTGACTACTTCGAAGCCGTGGTGCGCGCCGCGGCCGATGTCCCTCCGCGGCAGGTTGCCAACTGGATCACCGGCGAACTGTTCGGCCTGTTGAACCGCCAGGAGGGACGTATCACCCACATCCCCCTGCCCGCGGACGAATTCGCTCACCTGTTGCGTTTTGTACAGGCAGGCGAGATCAACACCGCGGCGGCCAAGCGCGTGCTGGCCGAGATGCTGGAAAGCGGCGATCCGGCGGCCGAGATCATCGCACGGCGCGGGCTGCGGCAGATTTCGGATGCCGACGCGCTGGCAGCGTGGGTAGATCAGGTGTTGAACGAAAACCCCGCCGAGGTGCAGGCATATCTCGACGGCAAAGAAGGATTGCTCAACTGGTTCTTCGGCCAGGTGATGCGTTTGAGCAAAGGCAAGGCCGATCCGCAGGTCGTGCGGCGTGTTCTGGAGGGGCGTTTGCAGGCTTTGAAGGGAGAATAATCCTCTCACATCGGACGCGAATGTCACTTGACGTCTGCCGCGGAATACAGTACGCTTGCAGCGATGTTTCACGCACGCAGCCACAACCGTGTTGCGGAGACAGGCACATTGCAACGGGCGCCTGAGGGTGCCCGTGTATCCTTTTTCAGATGAATGCAGCAGGAGACGAATCAGGATGACCGAACAGATCAATGCTTTTCAAATGGCGCAGGCGCAGTTTGATCATGTCGCGCGGCTTTTGAATCTCGATCCGCAAGCAGCGGAGATGCTTCGCTGGCCGACGCGAGAGTTCCGTTTTCAGGTCCCCGTGCGCATGGACGATGGCTCGATCCGCGTGTTCTTTGGCTATCGTGTGCAGCACAGCGACGCCCGCGGCCCGGCCAAGGGGGGGATCCGCTTCCATCCTTCCGAGACGCTGGACACGGTGCGCGCCCTGGCGATGTGGATGACCTGGAAAACCGCCGTGGCCGACATCCCGCTGGGCGGCGGTAAGGGCGGCGTGGCGGTGGATTCGGCTTCGCTCTCGATTGGCGAGCAGGAACGCCTCTGCCGCGGCTGGATCCGCCAGATTTATCGCAACATCGGCCCGCGGCAGGATGTGCCCGCGCCCGATGTGGGTACCAACCCCCGCATGATGGGCTGGATGATGGACGAATACTCGCGCCTGGTGGGAGAATACACTCCCGGCGTGATTACCGGCAAACCGGTGGGCGGCGGCGGCTCGTTGGGGCGCACCGAGGCCACCGGTTTCGGCGTGGTGTATAACATCCGCGAGGCCATGAAACGCCTGGATATCAAGCCGGAGAACTCGATTGCCGCCATTCAGGGGTTTGGCAACGTGGCGCAGTACGCCGCAATTGGCTTCAAGAACCTGGGCGGCAAGGTGGCTTGCGTCTCTTATTGGGACCGGGACGACCAGCGGCCTTATACCGTCAGTCACAAGGATGGCATTGACCCGGAATTTCTGCAATCCATCACCGATGTGTACGGCACAATCGATAAGGATAAGGCCCGTGATGCCGGCTATCAAATCGAGGACGGCATGGCCTGGATTTCCAAAGAGGCCGATGTGCTCATCCCCGCGGCGCTGGAGGGGCAGGTGAACGCCGAGACGGTGCAGAACATCCATCCACGGGTCAAGATCCTGGCCGAAGGCGCCAACGGCCCAACCACCCCCGAAGCCGATGCTGTGCTTCAGGAGAGGGGCATCTTCAACATCCCCGATTTTCTGTGCAACGCTGGCGGTGTGACGGTTTCCTATTTCGAGAGCGTGCAGAACGATATGAACTTCTACTGGAGCCGCGAAGAGGTGCTCAGCCGCCTGGATGCCAAGCTCACCAAGGCCTTCCATGATGTGTATGAGATGGCCGAGCGGGAGAAGGTGTACATGCGCGATGCAGCCTATATGGTGGCGATTGACAAAGTGGTCAAGGCTATGGAACTGCGCGGCTGGCTGTGAGAATCTGCTTTCGTCAAAAAGCCCGGCGGTTTCCGTCGGGCTTTTTGATTCGGCTTTGTGCTCTCCGGCTACCGGCGTTGGGCTGGGGCACTCTTATGATGCAGCGTTCTCTATAAGGGGTTGCCCGTGCCCGCTCAGGATTCCAGCAGTTCATGCAAAGTCTGCTGGATTTTGACGATGCTGAACGGTTTTTGCAGCCAGGGCACATCGCCGGAGGCTAACAGGGTATTGGATCCCTCGCTCAAGGGGTGGCCGGTGATGAACAAGACTTTGATGCGCGGCCAGCGTTTTTTGATCTCCAGGTAGAGCTCCTCGCCGCCCATGAGTGGCATCACCAGATCGGTGATGACCAGTTCGATCTCATCCCCTTTCTCTTGCAGAATTTGCAGGGCTTCCTGGCCGTTGATGGCCATATGGGGGGCGAAGTTGCTTTTTCGCAGCATGTCGGCGACGGCCTGACGGATGGCTGCGTCGTCTTCCACCAACAGCACTTTTCTGCCCCGCCCGTCGTAGAAATGCTGCTCCGTGGTTTCCCCACTTTCACCGGCGGTCTGGCTTTTGTGCAGGGGCAGATACAGGTAAAATGTCGTGCCTTTTCCTGGTTGGCTGCGCACGTCAATCACCCCGTTGTGTTGCTTGACGATGCCGTACACCTGGGCCAATCCCAGGCCGGTGCCTTTGCCAACGCCTTTGGTGGTGAAGAAAGGCTCGAAGATGCGGGGGAGATGTTCAGGCGCGATGCCGATGCCGGTATCGCTCACCGTAAGCCGAATCCACTCACCGGCGGAGAGATAGGGGGATGGCAGGGTGTCCTCCTCGGTCAGGTGGACGGTTTGTAATTCAAAGCGCAGCGTGCCCCCTTCCGGCATGGCGTCGCGCGCGTTGACCGCCAGGTTGAACAGCACCTGTTGCATGCGCGTTGGGTCGCCGTAGAAGGGATAACTTTCTTGATGGTGTATCACCTCGGTGGTGATGTTTTCGGGCAGGATGCGCTGAAGCAGTTTTTCGATTTCTTTGATAAAAGGCAATAAATCGAACTCGACCTGCTCGATTACCGAGCGACGGCTGAAGTCGAGGATCTGGCGGATCAGGCTGGTGGCGCGCTCGACCTGGCGCTGGATGATGCTGAGGTATTCGCGGCTGTTCTCCGAGATGGTGGTGTCGGCCTGCATCAGGTCGGCATAGATCACGATGGCGGCCATGATGTTGTTGAAATCGTGTGCGATACCGGCCGCCAGTTGACCGACCACGGCCAGACGGTCTTGCATTTGTATGCGCTCCTGGATTTCGCGCTCGCGAGTGACATCGCGAATCATCAGAAGCCATTCGCGCTCGTCGCCGATCGAGATTTCGCGGCTGTGCATTTCGAAGCGCATGGCCGGCGGGCCGGGGCGGGTGATTTCGAGGGGGAGCGGTTCTTCGTGGCGGTGGCGAATATCCTCCACCGCGTAGTCGGCGATGGAGACCAGGCGATCGCCTTGAAAGGCTGGTTCGAGATGCTCCCAAAGCACTTTGCCGGTATCGTTGCTGCTGATCAGGTGGTTCTCGTCATCGAATAACAGCACGCCGACCGGCAGCTCTTTGATCAGACTTTCCAGGCGGTGCTGCTGCGCAGCCAGCCGATCTACCAGGTGGTTGATTTCCTGGTAGCGCCTGGCGTTGGTGTAGGCCAGCGAAATTTGCTGGCAAATGGCCTCCAATAATGCCAGGTGTTCGTCGCTGAAGGCGTTTTCTTCCGTGTGATAGACCGAGAGCACGCCGATCAGATGGTTGTTGTCGGCCAGAATCGGCGCGGCGATCACCGCGGTGGCGCTTGCATCCAGGGCGAGATGGTCGTCCCAGCGTTCATCCTGGCGCACATTACCCAGCAGCAGCGCCTTTTTGTTCTTTCCCACCCAGCCAGCCACGCCGATCCCCAACGGGAGCCGGTGCCCTTCATCTGTCTCATGAGGAAGGAGTTCTCCTCCCTTCTGGACGTAGGCAGCCTTGAGAAACAGGCTGTTGGTGGGGGGATGGTGCTCGAACGCCAGGGCGCAGACACCGTTTAACGCGCGACAGGTGATCTGAACCGCGCTGTGCAGGATGGTTTCTACATCTAGCTGGCTGCTTACTGTTTTGCCGACCTCGTACAACAGCGAGATGTGCTGCAATGTGGCGCGCATCTGAGAGAACAGGTTGGCGTTTTCTAAAAGCAACGCGGCCTGGTCGCCCAGCAGTTGCAGCACCCTCAGTTCTTCCTCGGTGAAGGAGTGAGGCCGTTCGCGGGAGACCGTCATCACTCCCAGGACGCGGTTTTCCACCTTCAACGGCAGGCCGACGATTGAGCCGATCCAGCCTTTTTCTGCGGCAATGCTGGCATACAACTCGTGGGTGGTCATGTCTTCCACGATGATGCGCTCGCCGCTGCGTGCCACGCGATATGTCAATCCGTCCCGGCGCGGTGAGGCGATAGGCGTATCGTGACGGCCGTCGGCCTGGCGGGCGGCGCCAAAATGCAGGTTTTCCCCGTCATAGGTGAAAATGTGGGCTGCGCGCAGGTCGGGCAGCAGGCGGAACACGCCTTCCAGCACGGCGTCCAGGACGTGCTCTGGATCGGGCGTGGCCGTCAGGCGCAGGTTGATCTGGCGCAGCGTTTCCAGCTCGGTCGCGCGCTTCTCGGCGGCCTGATACAGGCGGACGTTGGTCAGCGCGCCGGCGGTCTGGGCAGCCAGGGTCTGGAGGAATTTTTGTTGGTCGGGGCTGAAGGCGCGGCGACGATAGGATTGGGCGGTGAGCATCCCCAGAACATGCTCGCCGGCGATCAGGGGCACGCCGATCCAGGTGCGTATTCTCCGGCGATCGCCGGGGGAGAAAATCGGCTGCACCGGCAAGGTCTCTTCATGAAAATCGTTGATCAATAAGGTGCGTCGCTGGCGGATGACAAAGGCGCTCAGACCGCCTCGAGCAGCGGAGTAGCGTTTGTTCTCTATGGCCGCGATGCGCTGCCCGTTTTCCCAGGCCAGTTTGATTTCCAAAGCATCGTCCCGTTCGTCGTACAGCACCAGGGCAAAGGCATCTGGCGCCAGCATACGCCGCGCCTGTTCGAAGACTTGTTCTATGATCGTCTGACCGTCCAGTGAACTGGCCATTGTGAGCGCAGTCTGGTACAGGCTGGCCAGTTGTTCGGCGCGTTGTTCGGCCTGGTGCAGCACGCGCATCTTGTGGATGGCCAGCGCCAGCTGATCGGCCATGGTTTGCAGCACCTCAATGTCGTCCTGATCGAAGGCGGCTTCGTCGGTGCTCTGCACATCAAGCACGCCGATGACCACGCCGTTGACCGTCAGCGGGAGGGCCATTTCGGAGCGTGTGTCGGGCAGCAGGGGTTGTTTGAAGTGCACGGCGTCTTCACCCACATCCAGGGCGATGCGCGGCTTGCCGGTGCCGGCAACGTAGCCCACCAGACCCACTTTGCCGACTTCCAGACGATGTCCCTGGGCCAGCAATTTTCGCCCCGCTTCGCCGGTGGCCGCCACCAGAACGGCGTACTTGCGTTCCTCGTCGATCAGAAAGATGCCGGCATGGTAGAAGTGGAAGCGTTCGCGCACCAGGTTGACGGCCTGGTTGAGCAGTTCTTCCAGGCTGGTGGCGGCAGTGGCATCACGCGCCACCTCGGCTGCCGTTTGCATCTGTACCGTCTTGCGCTGGAGGGCCCGGCGGGTTTTCCACTGGTCGGTGATGTCGTGCATGCTGACCAGCAACCATTGATGTTCATTCTCCTTCAAAGGGCGGAAGTGGATCTCCAGCGTGATTTCTTCTCCATTCAGGCGGGTGACTCTTTCGTAGGTTGTTTGTGGTTGCGTTGCGTCATCCAGCCTGGCGTGAAGGCGCGCGCGCAATTGCTGAGAGGCGGTGTGTTGTGCTAGCTCTGCCAGCGAAGACGCTCCCCACAGTTGCAGACAGGCGGCGTTGGCGTAGCGAATGGTGGTCTCGTCGCAGATGGCGATGGCGACAGGCAACGCATCAATGGTGTGCTCATCCAGCCGGAGAGAGACGGTGTGATTTGGGGTCATTTTCCTGACTGTCTGACCAGGTATAAGTCCCCGCGCTCGAAGCCGCGTTCCAGATAGTATGGGCGGGTGCCGATGGCGGAGATCACCGCCAGCCGTCGGAAGCCGGCCTGGGAGGCTATCGCTTCGGCCTTTGCGAGCAGGCGGGTTCCCAGGCCGATATGCTGCGCTGCGCCGCGGTGTTCTGCGCCCACGGGGAGCGATTGACCGTAAACATGCACCTCGCGGATCAGCGCCGCGCCCTCCAGGTCTGCCAGGCCGGTTTGAGGGGCGTTTTGGGCCGGCAGGGAGAGGCGCAGGAAGCCAGCCAGCCGGTCATCCGGCGTGACGAAGGAGAGGAAATGTTCTGTCGCGAAATCGGCCTGGTAGGTGTAATCTTGAAATTGCAGAGTCTCGGAGTTGACGGCTTTGTTGCGTACCTCGCGGCAGCGGATGCAGCGGCAGCGTTGGCCGCGGCGTTTCAGCTCGCGATGCACGTCCTGACGCAGGCTGGTGCGGCGGTTGCCTTCCACCACGTTGGTGGAGGGGATGTCGCGGATGATGCGGTTGACGCGGCAGAAAGGAGGAATGGTGGGCTTGATGTCGGCGAGCAGGTTGATCAACGTCTCGGTGGTGTAGGGGGTGTACTCCCCGCGCTGCCACCAGGCATAGAGTTCGGCGTTGGCGAGCAGCTGTGTGGGGTAGATTTTCAACTCGTCTGGCGCCAGGCCCTCCCACAGACGGGCGAAATCAGCGCGGTCGCTCTCTGGGGTGGCGCCCAACAGGTTGGGCATCCAGTGGGCCACGATTTTGAAGCCCGCCGCCCGCAGGAGGGCGAACGCCTTTTTGACCTCGGCAACGGTATGCCCGCGGCGGTTGAGCGCCAGGATACGGTCATCCAGGCTTTGCACGCCGATCTGCACTTTGGTCACGCCCAGCCGGCGCAGCCAGGCCAGTTCTCTGGGTTTGACGTGGTCGGGGCGTGTCTCGATGACCAGGCCGACGTTGCGATGGACGGCGGTTTCGTTGCGTTGTTGCGCCTCTTCCAGCGTGCGGGCCGGTTCTCCGCCGTTCATCGCGTCCAGACAACGCCGGACGAACCATTCCTGATAGTCGCGTCGGTAGGCGCTCCACGTGCCGCCCAGGATGAGCAGTTCGATTTTGTCGGTGGGATGGCCGACGGCGTGCAGGGCTTCCAGGCGGGCAGCCACCTGCGCATAGGGGTCAAACTGGTGCTGCAGGGCGCGCATCGCCCCGGGTTCGTCGGGCAGGTAGCTTTTGGGCATGCGCGCGTCGGTGGGGCAGAAAATGCACTCGCCGGGGCAGGGGTAGGGCTTGGTCAGCACGGTGACGGTGGTCACGCCGGAGAGCGTGCGCATCGGTTTGAGGCGGATGCGTGCCAGCAGGGCGGGGTCGTGCTGCCACTCGCCAGTGGCGACCAGCTCGTGGTAGGCCGCCACGAGCACAGATTTGCTCAGCAGACCGGCGCCGTCGGGCAGGGGGTGACGGCGCAGCGCGTCGAGCACTTCGCGCCCGTTGCGAATCTCTTCCAGCGCGCGGCGCGCCAGGTCGCGCTTCTGCGGGGTGAGTTTGCGTTTTTCCAGCCAGCGTTGTGTTGTGTGATCCAAGATATAATGTCCGTATGCGTCCCGAAGTAGCCGCTCGATTGGCGACTCTTAACCTCCAATTTTACCAGACGTTTGCGCGGGCGTTCTGCGGCAGCCGGCAGAACCTGCAGCCGGGGGTGCAACGTGTGCTGGAGCGGCTGGGGGGAGGGGAAGATTTGCTTGACCTGGGTTGTGGCAATGGAGCCGTGGCGCGGGCCCTGGCGGAACGGGGGCATGGCGGCTTCTACCTGGGTGTGGATTTCAGCCTGCCGCTGTTGCGCGCGGCGGCATGGCGAACGTCTTTGCCCTCCCATTTCGCTTTTCTGATCGCCGATATCGCCCGGCCGACGACGTTGAGGGCGCTGCGTCGCGACTTCGATGGTGTGCTCGCGTTTGCCGTGCTGCATCACATCCCCGGCGCGGCCCGTCGCCTGCAGGTCGTTCGGGCGGTGGGGGCATTGTTACCCTCCGGCGGTTTTTTCATTCACTCGCACTGGCAGTTCCTCAGGGCAGCACGCTGGCGACGGCGCGTGCAACCCTGGAGCGTGCTGGGAATCTCTCCTGCCGAGGTTGAGGCCGGAGATTACCTTCTCGATTGGCGTCGCCAGGGATACGGCTTGCGTTATGTGCATCACTTTTCTCCTGAGGAGTTGGAGAATCTGGCCGCTCAGAGCGGTTTCGCGCTGCAAGAGCAGTTCTATGCGGATGGCAAAGAGGGCGATTTGGGGTTGTATCAGGTCTGGCGGAAGGTGTGAATTATCCGGCGCCGGTCGCCGTCAGCGGTTTGAGGCGGCAAATGTTGACCGCCTTCTCCAGCCCGCGCAGTGCGACCTCGCGCTCTTCCCGGCAGTGGTAGGGAGCGATGATTTTTTGCGTTTCGGCATGGTCCAGCAGGGAGTCGCTGACCAGTATTTCATCGCCGTCGGCAATGCCGCTCAGCCGCGCGGCGATGTTTACCGTGCTGCCAAAGTAATCCAGCCGCCTGTTGAGGGTGACTATAATACACGGGCCGGCGTGCAGTCCGACTTTCAAACGCAGGCGTTCCTGCGTCTCTAATTCTTCTTCCTCGTTCAGGCGGTGGATGGCCTGCACACTGCGCAGCATGGCGCGCAGCGCACGGGCGTTGTCGGTGAACACCCCCATCATGCCGTCTCCAATGGTTTTGACCACCGAGCCGCCCTCGTTTTCGACCTCGGCCTCGATCAGCGCGAAATGACGGCGCACCAGTGCGTAGGCGCGGGCGTCGCCCAGGCTGCGGTACAGACGGGTGGATTCTTTCAGGTCGGAGAAGAACACGGCCAGATGACCGATGCCCAGCGAGCGGTTGGGGGGTAGCACTTCTTCCCCCAACAGCTGGCGGAACAGCGGCCGGCTGACCCAGGCGACCGCGGGCAGTCGTCCCAGCGCGGCATCGAGGTCGGAACGCCTCGCGGCTGTGTCGCCGGGGGGAGGGAACAGGCGGCGCAGGCTGACCCGCGGCGTGACTTCTTCGTCCAGCAGCAGGTCGGTCTCATTGTGGCAGGACTCGCAGCGCAGGTGGGAAT
This sequence comes from Anaerolineae bacterium, assembly GCA_003694235.1. Lineage (GTDB taxonomy): Bacteria > Chloroflexota > Anaerolineae > Anaerolineales > UBA11858 > J130. Next base: position 1,733 of record RFKO01000168.1, on the reverse strand, counting down.
GGAGCTGTTCCAGATGGCGGGCGCGTTGCAGCAGATCACCGCAGACAGGGCAGTAGGCTTCCCATTCCAGGGCGCAGATTCCCTCGGCGACGGCGGCGGTGAGAAAATCCAGCGTGTATGCTTCCGACCAGCCCAGTTCGCGGGCGAACAGGCGCGGGTTGGTGCGCTGCAGCAGGGCGTGGTGCGTTTTGCGGAGGAATTGCCGGAAGCGGCGGATTTGCTGTTGGGGAAAGCCGTGTGCTGCCAGGCGTTGCCAACGGCGAGAGAGGAAAGGAGAGGGAAAGGACATAGCTTTTTCTGTGAGGTGACTGGATGCTTTTTGGATGCGGTTTTGACCGCCGGTCTTACGAGGGGGTGTGTGATTCCTCGGCGGAGAGGTCTTCCAACCGCCCCAGATAGCCTATTTCCAGCAGAATGGCCAGGACTTTTTCCTCGGCTCCGGGCTGCACACTGACCGCCGTCGGGCCGAGCGCCGGCCCTAAAAAGCGGGCTGCCCGCGAGCGGCGCAGGGCGGTGAGCACCTCTGGCGAGGCGACCTGCAAAACCGGCAGCCGCTTCAGGCGCGCGGCCGCTCCCTGACTTTGCCAGCGTTTGAGCGCCTGGAGGATATTCGGCGGTATGCTCTCGGCATGATGTTGCAACAAGGTGATCAGGTGTCCGGCGGTCAAACCCTGCTGTGCGGCGCGCTCCAGCGAACGCGCGCTCAGCTGGTAGCGATATTCGTGTTGGGTAGGCTCCAGCCATTCGCAGAAGCGGGCGGCCTGATAGCGCGCGGCGCGCGGCGTTCCGGTCGGCGCGCTCAGTTGGCCGTCTGAGCGCAGGTGCAGGCGGGCTTTTTCCCGCTCGGCGAGGGGCGGCGGCTGACCGTTGAGCAGGGCTTCCCAAAAGGCTGAGCGGCGAAAAGCCTGTTGCGCCACTTCCACGAATCCCAGGTAGAACAGAGGGACGGTGATCAGGTAGCGCAGCAAAGCGCCTTCGATTGCCTCCCAGTGTTCGATGCCGCGCAGAAATTCGTCACTGCCGGCGCGGCGGATGAACCAGGAGTCGAAGTCACCGGCCGGGCGCTGAAAGTCGGGGTAACGGTCGCGTACATCGGCGATGAAGGCCGGCAGGCTCCACCAGGTATCCGCCTCCAGCGCCCCGATTTGCTCGACGATGAACTGGCGCGCCAGCAGGGGGTCGTTTTGCCATTCTCCCTCGCAGATCAGGCCGGGCATCAGGCGCAGGTCGTTGTGTTGAGCGCTGTGCAGCCAGGTCTGGGCCAGTTCGGCCAGAGCTTCAGGGCGCGGTTGTTCCAGATGGCGGCGGGTTGCTTCGGGTTGGATGTGGCCGGAGGAGGAAAGTATCCCCATCTCGGTGAGCAGCGAGGCCAGAAAGGGGATGAGCCGGTCGTCGGGGAGGGGAGGCGCATCCAGACCGATGCGCCGGGCGGCCAGAAAGGTGCAGACATGTTCGAGCAGTTCCCCCTCGCTGCTACGGGGATTCTGGCGTTCTTCGGGGGTGGCAGGGCGGCCGCAGGGGCGTGTCTGGCCGGCGGGTCGAGAGGGCAGCAGGGCGAGCAGATCGTCGGGGATGTAGGCGAATTCCTCCGCCCCACGCGGGGAGTCGAAGAAAGCGCGCGCCAGCAGGCCGCGATACCACAACACTTCGGCAGGCGAGACCGGCTGGCGGTCGGGGCGTTCGCGGTCGCGCCGTCCCGCTCCGATCTCGCGCACCGCGCCGAAGCGATGGGT